>JBEVIO010000167.1:0-3104 GCA_040510635.1 Binatia bacterium
CGATGAAGCCAAGCTCGTTGACCGCGCGCCGCAATTCGCGCACCGACTCCTGCATGTCCTGAAAGGGCAAAACCGCCAATCCTTTGAGCCGCTCCGGCGCGCTTTGGCAGTAGGCGTGCAGCCAATTGTTGTACGCCCGCGCAATCGCGCAGGCCAAGTCGGGGTCTTCGATCCAGCCGCAAGCGCGCAGGGAGAAACCGGGAAACAGCGCCGCGATATCGATGCCCTGGATATCCATGTCTGCCAGACGCGAGCGCGGGTTCGATGCGCCTTCGCGTTGCCTGCCGGCCGAGGAGCCTTCGGGCGGACCGACTTCGCGACCGGTATGCGAGTAGCGTCCTTCAAACAAATAAATCTGCCGCCCCTTAGAGTCCGTGATTAATCTGGGCCAACGGTCGCGGTAGGCCGGATCGGCATAGTTTTCCCACAAGTCGTCAATTTCGAACACATGGCCATCGGAGTCGATCACTGAGTTCATTTTTCCTCCTGTTCGAAGCCGGATTCTTGCTTATCGTTTAGCCCAGAGCTGATCGAAGAATCCACTTTTTTCCATGTCGTCCAGATAGCGACTGTCGACAAGCTCTTGGGCTTTCACCTTCTTTGCCCGAGGATCCGTTTGCGCCATATCTTCCAAGATCGCTTGCAAGCTTTCCTCTCTAATTGACAGGCGCGTCTCCAGGGCTTTGATCTCGGCGTTATAGGCCGCGTCCAAAATGCTTCGATCCGTGATCCTGAGATTTTTACCTAAGACTTTGTAGACGAATTCGCGATCGGTGTGCATGACTTTCGACGCTTCAGCCATGGCGCGCATGTAGTTGGCCATCACCTGCGGGCGCTTGGCGATGGTCGAGCGTTTGGTGACAAACGCCGTCGACGCGTACGGAATGCGCAAGTCGGGACCATAAATTAAATAATGATAGCCGCGCGCGATCGCCTGGGCATCCGTGGGGGCTGCCAGGCAGGCGATGTCGATGTTGCCGCCCATGAGGGCTGTCAACGTTTCGGGATCGCCGCCGATTTGGAGAAATGCATAATCTCGCACCGGTTCCAGGTTGTGGCGGCGTAACGCTTGAATGGTGAAATAATGCGAATTGCTGCCGAGCCGGCTCACGCCGATCTTCTTGCCGCGCGCATCCTCGGGGCGTTTCAAATTGCCGCCCGCGAGCAAGCTGTTGGTCATGGTATTTTTCACGCCGCCGACAAATACGGGTTCGGTCGACCCGCGCACGTACGCGGTGACATTACCGACCCCGCCCGTCAAGGTCATATCGGGATCGCTGCCCAGAAGGGCGGCGGTGACGATGCTCGACGAGGCGATAAAAACCAGATTGTGATCGATATTGTATTTTTTGAAGAGACCCGCGTCCTGGGCGATCCAACCCAAAGACTGAGACATGACCCGAGACGAATAGATCGTGGTGAATTTATCTGCGCCGCGGGCCCACACGGACGGAATCAAGAGCACGAGCAAAACCAAACAGACGTGGATGTTCTTGCTCATTCTCCCTCCAGTGCTTACCGGTGAAACCGCTTGTTGCTGTTTGCCAGTTCGTCAAGAAAGCTTGTCTATCTAACTCGGTGAGGAACCGATTGTCAAAATTTTTGGACGCTAACCGCAGGTTAGCTTGTCACTCGTTGGGCTCGTGCTTGCGGCCAGTTTTCTCCTTTTAACATTGTTCGTCCGGCTTACTTCCAGAGCTCGCGCAGGAATCCTGTTTTTTTCATTTCATCGACAAAGCTATTGTCGTAAAACATTTCCGCCGGCGTGCTCGCTGCTGCTGCGCGATCCACGAGACCGAGGTCTGCCATGAGACGAACCATTGAGACGATCGCCTCTCGCGGAATCGTCGGATCTTTGTTGAGCGTCTCCAGACCGAAGCGGTACGCGCGATCGAGGGATTCCGGGTCGGTTTGGCGTGTGTACTTCGACAGAATCTTCTTCGCCAAATTTTCTTGCGCCGACATCAGCTTCATCCCCTCCAGAGTCGCCTTGATCAGGGCGGCCACCATGTCGCGATTTTTGGCGATAAACGATTTCCGCGCGGAGATGCCTTGGGAAATAAACTGGATGCCGAGTTTCCGGTAGTCTTGAGGTCCGACAAGTTCGCGATAGCCCTCTTTCGCCAACACATAATTCAACGGCAGCGAAATCATCGCGCCGTCGATGACGTCCCGGCGCATCCCCGCGGCGGCTTCCGGTTGACTGCCCATTTGCAGGATGGTGGCGTCTTTGATGCCGTGACGATCGAGGATCATGCGAATCGCGAAGTGCGCCACGGCTCCCAGGCGCGGCACGCCGATTTTTTTCCCTCTCAAATCTTCCGGCTTTTCGATGGCCGGCTTCACCATGAGCGCGATGGTGAGCGGCGCAAGATTGGCGACGGTGACGACGTCGCCGCCGCTCACGACGCTGGAGATCACCGCCGGACCCGCCACGCCGGCCACCGGAACCGCGCCTGAAAGCATCGACTGTACGATCAATGCCGACGAGCCCATGAAGACGAGATCCACGTCGAGGCCGTGCTTGCGAAAGAGCCCGGCATCTTTGGCGATCATCCAAGGCAGGCTGCTGTAATTGACCACCGAGTAGGGAAATAAAACCTTCACGGGAGCTTGGGCATGGAGATTCGCCGCGCTTGTGGTGAGAAAAATAGCGAGAGCCGTGAGGAATCGACTTCGGCTTACGGCAGATATTCCTCCCCGAGAGTATTTTGATAAGCGGCGAACTTTCAATTTAAAGACCCTTCGACACGCTCAGGGCGAACGGATTAAGGAAGACCGTTCGTGGTGAGGCTCTCGAACCATGAACGGTGGACACTACTCATGTGTTACAACTCACTCGATTCGCTCACGCGCGTCCCCAGAGCCGGCGGGTCGCCAGGCGCGCGCCTTCGGACAATGCCTTTAGCTTAGCCCAGACGAGCTGGCGGTGCAGCCGGCCGCCGAGGCCGCAGTCGGTGCCGGCGATGACATTCTCGCGACCGACCAGGCTGGCGAAGCGCAGAATGCGCTCCGCGACCAGCTCCGGATGTTCGATGACGTTGGTGGCATGACTGACAACGCCCGGGATGAGTATCTTGCCTTCCGGAAGTTTTACCTGCCCC
>JBEVIO010000168.1:0-5889 GCA_040510635.1 Binatia bacterium
AAGTGTCTTCCGCGGCGGTCAAGATGAACGCCGACGGTAGCGTCGTGTTGCTGACCGGCACCGTGGAGGTCGGCCAGGGCGCGCGCACGGCATTGAGTCAAGTGGTCGCGGAGGAACTGAGTTTGCCCTTCGATGCGATCACGGTGGCGCAGCTCGACACCGATGTCACGCCCTATGACGTCAACACTAACGCCAGTAGCTCGACGGTTGTGATGGGGCTTTCCGTGCAGCGTGCGGCGCAAGACTTGAAGAGACAAATACTGCGTCATGCAGCGCGGCTTTTGAAAACCAAGCCGGAGAAACTAGCGCTGCGCGATGGCAAGATCCAGGGGCTCAAGGGGCAGAGTCTTTCGTTCGAACAACTCATGCAAAGCGTCTTCTTATCGAAAGCAGGCGAGCTGATCGGCCATGGCGCGTACCAGGATATCAAGAGCAAGAAAGCAGCGCTCGGTTCGCCGACGACTTTTTGGGAGATCAGCTGGGGCGCGGCGGAAGTGGAAGTGGACCGCGACAGCGGCGAAATTAAATTGACGAGGTACGTCTCGCTTTCGGACGTCGGCCAGGCGATCAATCCCGTGCTTTGCGAGGGTCAGGACGAAGGCGGAGTGATGAACGCGATCGGTCACAGCCTGCTGGAAGAGATGGTTTACAAGGATGGGCAGTTGCTCAATCCCAACCTCGTCGACTATCGGGTGCCGACGTTCGCGCACGTGCCGAAAGATTTCGAATCGATTCTGGTCGAGAGTCGAAACGGCCCCGGACCCTTCGGCTCCAAGGGCACCGGCGAGGGTAGCCTATTGCCGGTCGCGTCGGCCATCGCCAACGCGATCTATCAAGCCACGGGATTGCGGCTTTACAGTTTGCCGATGACGCCGGAAAAAGTCTGGCTGGGATTACAGCCGCGTTAGCGATTGCTTGACACGCTGCGTCAATGTTATTGCGGGCCCCTGAACAGGCTGATCAAATAGCCGTCCGGGAACGGCACGTTCAAGAGCTTTTCGAACAGACTCCAGTAAAAAAGCCAGGAGAAAAACGTCACCGCGATGGTCATCGGCCACTTTTCTTTGCCAGCAAATTTTAGATACAGAAAGATCGTCAACGGCACGGCGTAGGAAAATCCGAGTAGCCAAATCGCCAAGAAGAAACCGACCGTCCAGCAGAGAATCGAGATCGTTCGGTTTCTGACCAACTGCGGCGCAATGTCAACGTGAATTTCCACCGCCTCTGCCAACCCGCCGGCGGTTTTTTTCGTTCTTCCATACAGGTCGCGGGCCAGTTGAGCAAAAGCGAGGATTAGCGTCGGTATGCCGATGACCCAGGGAAACAACCCGGCGCGATAACCGAAATTGCGGCTTTGCCAAAGCGCCACGGCGAGCAGAACGATAATCGTAAGCGTAAACAGCGCTGTGGTGCCGAAATGGAAATGCCTTTGCTCCAGTTCCACGGCCCTGCTTTGTCCGGTTGCTTGCGCTTTTTGCCGACTTTCTCGCCGGGCTTTAAACATCGGATAAAAGATACCAAACAACGTCAAAACAAATATGCCGATGACGCCGGGCCGGGTAGTCCAGGCCGAACCATAATTGTCCGTAGATAAGAAGAGCCGATTCTCCGCCAGCGGACCGAGGACGAGCCCCAATAGTACCGGCGGGCGCGGCCACTCAAGCTTTTCCATCACCCAGCCCAGCGCGCCGAAAAACAGTACGATAATCATGTCTTCAAAGGCATTCTTTTCGGCGAACGCGCCGAGGTAAATCAGCACCAGGATAATCGGAATGATGATTCCGCCGCGCACTTGAGTGACTTTCGCGAGCGGCTTCAAAAACAAAAAGCAGACAGCGACTGTAATGATGTTGGAAATGATAATGACCCAAACGAACGAATAGGTGAGGTCGAGCTTGCCCTTAGGCGGGGGCAGCAACATGTCGGGACCGGGGACGATACCCTGAATGATGAACGCGCCGAGCAGGATTGCCATGATCACGCTGGCCGGAACGCCGAACGCGATGGTGGTGATCAAACTGCCGCCTAGGGTCGAATTGTTCGCCGCGCCCGGACCCAATACGCCGCGCACGTCGCCTTTGCCGAAACGTTCCTTGTTCGGCGAGCTTTGCACCGCGTGCGCGTAGGCGAGCCATTGCGTCGTTGCCGCGCCCATGCCGGGTATGATCGCGGTCAGAGTTCCCAGCGCGCTACAACGGATCACTAGCCACCAGTGGCGAAACGTGTCCTTGACGCCTTCCATAACGCCGCCCAATTCGCCGACCTCCTTCTTTGCGATACTGGTGCCGAGGACGGCGAGCTCGATGGTTTCAGGGATGGCGTAAAAGCCGATGGTGATCGGCACGAGACCGATACCGTCCCAAAGAAACAATTGGTTGAAGGTGTAGCGCTGAATGCCGGAGATCGGATCCAAACCGATGGTTGCGAGCATGAGCCCGATGCCGCCGGCAACCAGACCCTTGAGAGCGTCCTCGCCGCTCAGAGCAGCGACGAAAGAAATACCGAGAATCGCCAGCATGAAGAATTCTGGCGAGCCGAAAGAGAGCACCAAGGGCCGAATGATCGGAATGGCAGCGCCGAGCGCGACACCGGCGAACACGGCGCCGACGAGCGAGCTCATCAAAACGGCGCCCAAGGCGCGGCCGGCCTCGCCGTTGCGCGCCATGGCGTGGCCGTCCACGATGGTCGACGCGGTGGTCGGTTCGCCGGGCACGCCGAAAAGCACCGAAGTAATGTCGCCAGTGGTGGCCGTCACTGCGGTCATGCCGAGGAGGAAGGCAAAGGCTTCGACCGCAGACATTTTGAACACGAAGGGCAGCATGAGCGCCATCGCCGTTGGACCGCCGAGGCCGGGCAGGATGCCGACCACGAAACCGATCGCGATTCCGATTATCATCAGGTTGAACGTCGACAAGGCGAAACACTGAAGAAAACCGGAAACTAGAGCATTCAACATGTCCATGACGATCGAAACCCTCCAGCAGGACGGCGCAAACGTTCGCCGCTAAATATCAGCGGTTGGGTTAGTTGTAAAGAACATCTTTGAGCTTGGCGACCAAGCCGGGATCGAGCTTGAACAATCCTAAAATGTCTTTCTCGATTTCCTCCGCCGGGATTGGATCGACGTTGAGACGGGACTTTTTGGCGTCGGCGACAAACTCGGGATCCTTGAGCGTCGCATCAAAAGCCCTGCGCAGCAACTGCACGCGGTCCTTAGGCGTCCCCGGCGGCAGCGTATAGGTGCGTACGATGTCGCTGTCGCCGTGGATGCCGACTTCGATCATTCTGCGGCTTTCTTCGCCTTTGGCGAATTTGATCGCTTGGGGAACGTTCGGCAGGTCGGGATGGTTTTTGCGGTTGGCTTGCAACACGACCACGGCATCGCCGCTGTCCAGAGCCTTGCGCCAAGTCACGCTGACCGAATCCCAACCCCAGCAACCGCCGGCGACCTCGCCACCCTCGGCGGCCAACCGGACTTCCGCGGTGCCTTTGTAACCGCTGACGACTTGAATCGGCAGGCCCAAGGCGGCTTTCAAGATGCGCGTCGCGTTGTCCGGCGTCGAGGTGCCAGGAGCGATGCCGCCCATTTTGAGCGGAGTCTTCGACGCCATCCATCGGTCGATGCTGGTGATGCCGCTTGCCTTGGTCAACGCGCAAACCACGTGATCGCTGATCGGCGCGCCGATGTATTCAAATTTGCGCGCGTCGAATTCGATGCCGGGTTGACCGAGCACTTGGCCCAAAAACAAGCCGCCGATAAAATGGCCGATCGTGAGTCCGTCGGGTTTGGCGACTCGAAAGATATGATTGGCAGCGATCAAGCTGCCCGCGCCCGTCATATTTTCCACGATGACACTGGGATCGCCGGGAATGTGTTTGCCCAAATGGCGCGCAATGGTGCGGGCGTAAGTATCGAAGCCGCCGCCGGCGGAAAAGCCGACGACGATGCGAATGGTTTTACCTTTGTAGAAGTCATCCGCGGTGGCGCCTTGGGCGGCGCTCGCCAGACTCATGACGGCGATGAGTGCGTAAAGAACTCGTAGCATTACTTTCTCCCTTTCCTCGGCAAAAAGAAATTACCCTTGTCAGCGAATCGCGGCTCGTCTAGGCCGCCCGAAGCTAGCGGACGAATATTAAAAATCATTTTACTGATTTCCTTAACACTTATTTTGTGTCAGGCAAGCGAGCGGTCTTGCTTGGCTCAAGGTTTGTGCAGCATGCCAACGGCCCCGGTTCGTTCGCCGTTGTGTTCCCATGGGTGGGCCATTAGAATAACCCGCAGCCGCGGGTGAAATCGTCGGGCTTTTACGCCTTTCAGTGGAGGGGTTTCAAGATGGCGGATCAGTACAAGAATTTTATCGATGGTCAGTGGTTGACGGCGCGATCGGCAAAGACTTTCGAGAACCGCAACCCGGCCAACCGCGACGACCTCATTGGTTTGTTTCCCGCCTCGAGCGCCGAGGATGTCGACGCGGCGGTGCTCGCGGCGAAAAGAGCATTTAGCGCATGGCGACTCGTCCCCGCGCCGAAACGGGGCGAGTTGCTCTATCGGGTCGGTGAATTATTGCGCAAATACAAGGAAGAGATCGCCCGTGGCATGACGCGCGAAATGGGCAAAGTGCTCAAAGAGACTCGCGGCGACGTGCAAGAGGGCATCGACACGGCATTCTATGTTGCCGGCGAAGGCCGGCGCCTCTTCGGTGAGACGACGCCGGCGGAGTTGCCGAATAAATTCGCCATGTCTGTGCGCATGCCGGTCGGCGTATGCGCGCTGATCACACCGTGGAACTTTCCCATGGCAATCCCCACGTGGAAAATGTTTCCGGCGCTGCTTTGCGGCAATACGGTCGTGCTCAAGCCCGCCGAGGACACGCCGCACACGGCTGCGCGGTTAATTGAGATTCTAACCGAAGCGGGCATTCCTCCCGGCGTGGTGAACTTGCTGCATGGCAGCGGCGAAGAAGTCGGCGCCGCGCTGGTGCGCCATCCGGGCGTTCAGCTGGTCTCGTTTACCGGCTCGGCAGCCGTTGGACGGGAAATCGCATCGGCCTGCGGCCAGAATTTAAAACGTGTCTCGCTCGAGCTTGGCGGTAAGAACGCCCAGATCGTGATGGAAGATGCCGACCTGGAGCTGGCCGTTGAAGGCGCGCTGTGGGGCGCTTTTGGCACTACCGGTCAGCGCTGTACGGCGACGAGCCGGTTGGTTGTGCACCGCGATGTGGCGAAGACCATGACCGATGCGCTGGTAGCGCGTGCGGAGAAAATCAAGATCGGTGACGGTTTGGACGAAAGCGTCGACATGGGACCGTTGATCAACCAACCGGCGCGCGAAAAAGTGCTGCGTTACATCGACATCGGCAGACAGGAAGGCGCGCGTTTGCGGATCGGCGGTGGGTTGCACGACGCCGGCGTTTGCGCCAAGGGCTATTTTTTCCAACCGACAATCTTCGATCAGGTGAAACCGAACATGCGCATCGCGCAGGAAGAGATCTTCGGTCCGGTGCTGTCGATCATCGAGGTCAAAAGCTTTGAGGAAGCCGTAGAAGTTTTAAATAGCACGCCATACGGCCTGTCGAGCTCGATTTACACGAAGGACGTCGGCCGGGCATTTCAAGCCATGCGCGACATCGAAGCGGGCATTACCTATATCAATGGACCGACCATCGGCGCCGAAGTCCATCTGCCCTTCGGCGGCGTCAAGGACACCGGCAACGGCCATCGCGAGGCCGGCACCACGGTCTACGACATTTTCACCGAGTGGAAATCCATTTACGTCGACTATTCCGGTAAGTTGCAAAAGGCGCAGATTGACAACGCAGAATAGTTTCTAGTTCCAAGTTTCTATTCTCAAGCGGAGAAAGAAGCGCGAAACCAGAAACTAGAAACAGG
>JBEVIO010000169.1:0-10058 GCA_040510635.1 Binatia bacterium
GCGAGAAAAACGCCCAACGACGCCACCGAAACAGAAACCGCCATCAGACCCCACTCGAGCGCGTGCGAGGCATGCGCCTCTTCGTGCGCGTGGATGACCGGCTCCAACCAGTGCGCGAATTGGCTGCCGCCCAAGACCCCCGGCAGGCCGATGAAACCGGCCAACACCGCGCCGACGGCCAAAATGATCAAAGGGAGGGTCATCACCTGCGGCGATTCGTGTAAATGCTCCTGAGTGTGATGATCGGCTCGGCACGCGCCGTAAAAAGTCATGAAGAGTTGGCGAAACATGTAGAAGGCCGACAAGCCGGCGCCGCACACGGCGAGAAACCAGATCGTCCAATGACCGTTCGAAGCCGCCAGCCAGAGAATTTCATCCTTGGAGAAAAAGCCGGCGAACGGCGGAAAGCCGGCAATCGCCAGCACGGAAATAAAAAACGTTATGAACGTGACCGGCATCCAGACTTTGAGCCCGCCCATCTTGCGCATGTCTTGCTCATGGTGCATGGCGTGAATCACGCTGCCCGCGCCAAGAAAGAGACAGGCTTTAAAAAACGCATGCGTCATCAGATGAAAAACCGCCGCCGCGTAGCCGCCCACGCCGATGCCGATAAACATGTAACCCAGTTGGCTGACCGTCGAATAGGCGAGGACTTTTTTTATGTCGTATTGGGTCAAGGCGATGCTCGCCGCGACCAGAGCGGTGGCGACGCCGATTACGGCGATCACATGCAAGGTCGTCGGCGCCATGGAAAAGAAAACATTCATCCGGGCCGTCATGTAGACACCGGCGGTCACCATCGTCGCGGCGTGAATCAATGCGCTGACCGGAGTGGGTCCAGCCATCGCGTCCGGCAGCCAAACGAAAAGCGGAATCTGCGCCGATTTACCGGTGGCGCCGACAAAAAGAAAAAGCGTCGCCAGCGTGATGACCGGCCAGCCCCAGAGCAGCGAATCTTTAATCGTCGGCGCCCACTTCACCATCTCGCGAACGGTTAGAGTGCCGTGCCCCTGCGCATCGAGGGACCAGAAAAGCAAAAACATGCCGAGGACAAAACCGAAATCACCGACGCGGTTGACGATAAAAGCTTTGTTGCCGGCGCGCGCGTTGTTGTGATCGGTGTACCAAAAACCGATGAGCGCATAGGAACACAGGCCCACGCCTTCCCAACCGACAAAGAGCAGCAGCAAGCTATCGCCCAGGACCAGCGTAAGCATCGCCGCCGTGAACAAGTTGAGATAGGCAAAGAAGCGCCAAAACCCATTGTCGTCGTGCATGTAGCCGGTGGCATAAATGTGGATGAGACCACCGATGCCGGTGACGATGAGGATCATCACCGCCGAAAGCGGATCGATCAGAAAAGCCATATCGACTTGAAGCGAACCGAGGTCAATCCAACGATACAGATTGTCGATAAGAAAGCGCTTTTCCGGATCGAGCGCTTTCAGAACAAAAAAGGCATATAACGACAAACCGAAAGCGACGACCACGGGCGCGCAAGCGATGATCGCGATCGCTCCCTTGCCCAGGCGCTTTTGGATTTTCGCGCCCAAGACGCCGTTGACGATCGCGCCGAGCAAGGGTAAAAACACGATCCAGCGAATGAAGTCAGTCTGTATCGGATGATCCATCTAATCTCTCAAACCAATGAACTTTTAAACGCTTGAAGCGTTGAATGAACTATTCTTTCAGGGTCTCCGCCGCTTCGACGTCGATCGTGTGAAAGAGTTGGAAGATCGCCAGCACGATCGCCAAGCCGACCGCCGCCTCCGCGGCGGCCAGCATGATCACGAAAATCGCATAAATCTGACCGTCCGCGTTGCCGCTGCTGAAGTGAGAAAATGCCACGTAATTGATATTGGCGCTGTTGAGAATCAGCTCGACGCCCATGAGCACGCTGATGGCGTTACGCCGAGTCAAAACCGTGAACAATCCCAGAGAAAAGAGAATCGCGCCGATGATGAGATACGAAGAGAGCTCGTTGGGCGACATGGCTACTCTTTAATTTCCTTGCGCGACAGCACGACCGCGCCGATCATGGCTCCAAGCAAGACCAACGACGCGAGTTCGAAGGGCAACAGATACGAATATAAAAACAGGTCGCCGATCGTCGCCGTCGTCGGCGCATAAACCACTTCCTTGGCTTTAACCCACGGCGTTACCTTAACGGTCTCGATCAAGAGATAGACGAGGACGCCGATAATGATCAACGCGGGAATTCTCCCGGCGGCGCGGTTGGTCACTTCGACATCGGTAATGCGATGCGTCAGCATGACAGCAAACAGAATCAAAACGAGAATGCCGCCGACGTAAATCAAGACCTGTACCGCCGCCACAAAGTCGGCGCCGAGGAAGATATAAATGCCGGCGACGCCCATGAACGTGCCCAGCAGGGAGAACGCGGAATAGATGATGTTTCTGGAAAACGCCACCATCGCGGCGGAACCGACCGTAATGAGAGCGATTAGATAAAAAACCGCCGTCGATACACTCATAGACTTGCGAACTGTTGGGATCTCAGAAAATGTTGAAGACGTTCTGGCTCAAATACCGGAAGATCCGATTTGGATCAAGAGGCTGGGTCTTTGATCTAGCTCGCCGCCCCGTTTCAGGCCCTAACCCTCGTCTGCTGCCGCCCCCCCTCCGTCTGGCGTCGCGAACTCATCAAGATATTTCATGCCGATATCGACTTTGGTCACGAGCTTGGGATCGGTTTCGCCGCCCTTTTTCGGCTTATACAAATTCTGCGGCTGTGGCGCGAAGTGTCGCACCAGCCCTGCCGGATTGTAGCTCGCCCCTTCGAATTCTTGTGAATGACGAATGGCTCCGGTCGGGCAAGCCTCGGAGCAAAGCCCGCAGTACATGCACTTGCACACGTCGATATCAAAGTGAGTAAATTGACGGACCTTGGTTTCTTTGTTCATCTCGATGCCGATTGTAATACAGGTGATCGGACAGTCTCTTTCGCAAGCCAAGCATCCCGTGCAAATATCCATATCGACTTCTAGAATGCCTCGATAACGGCGCGGTAAAGTTTCCTGGATCGGCACCGGAATCTTGTCTGGATATTGAATCGTCATCGGCCGGCGCATCAGGTGCGAAAATGTGATCGACATCCCCTCGAAAGTCGAGCTGATCGCCTGCCAGATATCTTTTCCGTAGCTTACGACGTTCATAAACCCCCAACGGCTATATTTGCGGCTTAAAATAGAGCTCCGGCTTCGCGCTGCGCACTTGAAACACCACCCGTCTAAAGAAATTAATCGCCGTAGCGAGAGCAAAGCCCAACGTGATCGCGCTGACGATGCGCTGCACGTCCGCCGGCACAAACATGAAACCGATCGTTCCGAGCATGCACATAAAAGACAACGGCACCATGTACTTCCAGCAAAGCGCCATCAGTTGATCGACGCGCACCCGCGGCAAGGTGGCGCGCACCCACATGGCGACGAAAACCCACATGTAAGCTTTTAAAAAGAACGTGACGAATTGCGCCACACCCAAGAGCACCGGAGAATTTTCGAAAATCGGCAGCGGTGGAACCTGCCAACCGCCCAAGAATAGCGTCGTGGCGACCGCGCCGATAACGTAGAGATTGCCCCACTCGGCGAAGAAGAAAAATAAAAAGCGCATGCCGCTATATTCGGTCACATACCCGGCGACGAGCTCGGATTCCGCTTCGGGGATATCGAAAGGGGTGCGGTTACCTTCGGCGAGCGCGGCGGTGAAGTAGAGAAAGAACGCTCCGAACGTGAATGGATTGTGGAACAGAAACCAATCCCAGGGACCCCATCCCTGAGCCTTGATGATGCCCTGCATGCTCATCGTGCCGGCAAGAAATATAATTGTCAGAATCGCCAAGCCGGCGGGAATTTCATAGCTCACGATCTGCGCCGCCGAGCGCATGCCGCCCAAAAGCGACCATTTGTTGTTCGAGGCCCAGCCGGCCATAAGAATGCCGACGACGACAAGCGAGGTCACCGCCAAAATATAGAGAATGCCGATATTGAGATCGGCAACGATGAGATCGGCGCCGAATGGAATGACGACAAAGGTGCAAAGAAAGCCCATGAAAACGACATAGGGCGCAAAGGAAAAAAGCTTGGCGTCTGCATCCGTCGGGATCAAATCTTCTTTGAGCAAATTTTTGATGCCGTCGGCGAGCCACTGCAAAATTCCCTGGGGCCCAACCCGGTTGGGCCCGACGCGCGACTGCATGCGCGCCCAGACGCGGCGTTCGAGCCAACTGGTAACACCGGCGAGCGGCGCGACAAAGGCCGAGAGCACCACGAACGCCACGAGAACCATGGCGATGGCGTAAACGACTTCTTTCGGCACGCCGGCAAAAGCGCCGTCTCGTATCATTTGGTCGAGGTAAGCTTGCATGATAACCCGTAACTCGCTCTAGCGATCGATCTCTGGCGCGTCGACGTCCAGGCTGCCGATCAAAGCGATCAAATCGGCGAGCATGATTCCCTTGCTGATCTTGTCGATGATGCTCATGGCGGTATAAGAACCGGTGCGGATTCGCACCCGATAGGGATACTCGCTGCCGTCGCTCACCACGTAAAAACCCATGTCACCGCGCGGCGCTTCGACTCGGGCGTAGCATTCGCCCACCGGCGGGCGAAACTTCTTTGGAACTTTGGAAATGGCCGGTCCCTTAGGCATCATCTTCAAACATTGGCGCACAATGCTGCAGCTTTCCTGCATCTCCCGAATGCGCACCCAGTAACGATCGTAACTATCGCCGAGCGCGCCCACTTGCGCCGTGCCGACCGGGATTTCGAATTCCAATTCAGGGTAAATGGAATATGGGATATCGCGCCGGATGTCCCATTTGACTCCCGACCCGCGCAAATTGGGTCCGACCAAGTTATACGAGAAAGCGTCTTCTTTGCTGACCACCGCTACACCCGCAAGCCGCTCGATAAAGATCTTATTCCCCGACAATAACCGGTTGAACTCGTCGACAATCGGTTCGAAGTGGTGCAAAAATTCGCCGATCTTGGCGCAGGTCTCGGGCAGAATATCGTAGCCGACGCCACCAATGCGGATATAATTGTAAGTGAGCCGCGCGCCACAGATCTCCTCCATCAAATTGTTGATGGTCTCCCGTTCCCGGAGCGCGTGGACGAACGGCGTCATCGCGCCGATGTCCTGGCCAAAGGTGCCGACGGAAATCAGATGACTGGCGATACGATTAAGCTCGCAGGCGATCACCCGGCAAAATTCTCCGCGACGGGTTACTTCAGTACCTGCGAGCTTCTCCGCCGCCATGCAAAAAGCCTGGTTGGCAAACATGGCGGCTAAATAGTCGGCGCGATCGGTGTAAGGCACGTAACCGTGGTAGGTCACCTTCTCGCCGATCTTTTCGATCGACCGATGCAGGTAACCTACATCAGGAATCGCTTCGCTGATGACTTCGCCGTCGGTTTTGACCACGAAGCGCAAGACACCGTGAGTGCTGGGATGTTGCGGTCCCACACTGATGGTCATGTCTTCGGTATAAAAGCCGCCCGCAGCTGGTGCTGATTCGCTCATATTTTTTACCGTAAAAGTTTTTCCACCAACGGCGCCCGCTGGGTGCTGATACCGTCGTATTCTTCCTGCTCGACGTAGTCCTTACGGAGCGGATACCCGACCCAATCTTCCGGCAGCATGATTCTTCGTAAATCGCTGTGCCCCTCGAAGATGACGCCAAACAGATCGTAAACCTCGCGCTCGAACCAATTCGCCACCTTCCAGACATTTTCCAACGTAGCGATCTTTGGATTGTCCCGCGGCAAATCGACCTTGAGGACAATTTGATGATTATGAGAATACGAAAACAGGTGGTAAACGATTTGGATCTTTTCCTCTTTGGGCCAATCGAGCGCGGTCAAATCCGATAGAACCTCGAATTTGAACCCTGGCGCCCTGCACAGGAATCGGCAAATCTCGACGATAGCGTCCTTATCGACGGTCAGATAGGGCTCTAAAACCTCCGCCTTCAAATCGCTGACTTTACCGGCGAATAACTTCTCCAGGGAAGCGTATATTTCATTTGCGTCCATCTAGTCCAATTACTCCGCAGCCCCGGTTTGATCCGCTGCCGGCCGCGACGGCCTCACCAGCCAGCGCTCACGCATCATCTTATCTTGAATGCGGAGCAATCCTTCGGTCAGGGCCTCGGGACGCGGCGGGCAACCGGGCACATAAACGTCCACCGGCACTATTTTATCGACACCTTTACAGACCGAATAGGCAAGTTGAAAAAGGCCGCCGCAATTCGAACAGCTGCCCATCGAAATCACGTATTTCGGATCCGGCATCTGATCGTAAAGCAGCTTGGTCCGTTTGGCCATCTTATAGGTCAGCGTGCCTGCCACAATCATCAGATCGGATTGCCGGGGCGTCGCCCGCGGCACCGCGCCGAAGCGGTCCAAGTCGGCCCGCGGCCCGCCGGTTTGCATCAGTTCAATGGCGCAGCAGGCCAGGCCGAAAAGCATGTACCACTGCGATGAGGCACGGCCCCAGTTCAGAATGTCGTCTACTTTCGTCGTGAAAACCGTTTCCGGTAACGAATTTATTAGAGGTTTCATCGCGCTTCTCCTAACCGCGCTCGGCCTTGATGTTCTTTACCCATTCTAAATCACCTTTGACCCAAGCGTAAACCAAGCCCAAAAAGAGAATGCCGATGAAGAGCAAAACCTCGACCAGCGCGAAGACGCCCGCCCCACCCTCGACCCAGCGGCGGAAAACCGTCGCGACCGGAAAGATAAAGGCTATTTCCACTTCGAAGATGATGAAAATTAACGCGACGATGTAAAATCTGATGTTAAAATTCACCCAGGCGCTGCCCATGGCCGGCTCACCGCACTCATAAGTCGACAATTTTCGGGCTTGTGGATTCGACGGGCGGAGCAGTTTTCCGATCAGCAGATTGACCCCGACGAACCCAAGTCCTAATGCCGTAAACACTAAGACATTAGCAAAATCAAATAACATCGTAAGTTTCCGTAATTACAATGAAAGAAGGTACGATTTCTTATAACCACAAAAGCTACTGAGAATCAACCGCGCTGGGCACCGCTTGGCCATCGCTAAGTTTGCGATCGAGCGCTTTTTTGACTACAGTCGTCACCAATTCGCTAGGCTCTTTTCAAGAGAACCCGGCAAGCTCACGCGCTTTGAATGACCACAAGCAAAACCCAATGACGATGATTGTCAAAGCCAAGATTGGGCGGGTTTTTGCGCTATTGTCGATTTGGCTGGCGTGGAATCTGCCCGACGGCGCCGCACAGAACCGACCGCCGACCGTTCGTACCGCTTACAGCGCGCTCTCGGCGGGCATCGGCACGCTTTGGTTGAGCCACGATGAAGGTTATTTCAAAAAACATGGCCTCGACTCCAATTTGATTTACATCCGCGGTGGTTCCACCGCAGTCCAGGCATTGCTCGCCGGCGAAATTCAATTCGGTCACTTGTCGCCGGCGCCTATGATGACGGCTTGGGCGCAGGGGGCCGATTTTGTATGGCTCGGCACGACAACGCACCAAATGGTGTTTACCTTGATAACGGATGCGAGCATCAGCAAAGGCGCCGATCTCAAAGGCAAGAAAATCGGCATCACCCGGATCGGCTCAGCCAGCGATCTCGCTGTGCGTACCGCGCTAGAGCAGTTCGGTTTAGCGCCGAAGGATGTAACGATGATAGCGCTTGGCGGGATACCGGAAATCCTTGCCGCGATGCGCGCCGGCGCCCTCAACGGCGGCATTTTGTCGCCACCGACCTCGACTGCAGCGCGCGACAGGGGTTACCGGCCCTTACTGCATATTCCAGACCTGGGACGGGAATTTACTTTCTCCGGCATCGCGGCCAAGCGCTCATTTGTGCAAAGCCAACCGGAAATCGCGCGCGCTTACATGACGTCGCTGACCGACGGCGCCAAAATTTACAAAGAAGACAGCCGCGCAGCGCTCCGCGTGCTCCGTAAGTACATGCGCGCGGAAGATCGCATTCTAGAGAGCGGTTACAGAGAGTACGACAAGGCGATTTCGAGTCCGCCCTATCCGGGTCTCAAGGGTCTCGAAGCGGTGCGTGTAAGCTTGCTCGATTCGACACCACAGCTTAAACAAGCCGATCTTAGAAAATTTGTCGACGACAGGTTCGTTAAAACACGCTAAGTCATAAGCGAGAGGTTGAACTATGACCACGCGATTGGAGACCGAAAGAAAAGTGCGCCGCTGGCGCGAGCAACGTTGGCTCCTTGACCAAGTGATCCAGACGCGCGGCATCGATTGGGATCAAGGCCGCACTGGGAAAATTCTCCGTAACTGCGGACCCGGCGTGCAGGGAGATCTCCAGGAAGTTTGTCGGAGAATTCAAAAGTTCGTCGACATCCCGCGCGAGTTTAGTCGCGCCGCCGCGCGCCGCGAAGAGCAAGGACGCGCCGCCGAAGCCGCCGGCTACCTTCCCGAAGCGCGCGAACATTACTACATCGCCGCCTGTTTCTATACCAATGCCATGTGGGCGATTTACGAAGATAGCAATCCTGAGCGTATGCGTTGGCAGGAACGCAAACGCGCCTGCTACGATAAATTTATTCAATACGCCGGCCGTCCCATCGAACGGGTCGAGATCCCATACGAAGGAAAAAAAATTCAAGCAATCTTGCATCTGCCGCCGGGCAGAAAAGCCGGCGAAAAAGTTCCCTGCGTCATGTACATCCCCGGCATGGACGGAGTGAAAGAAGACAATCCGGCGAGCGGCGATCCGTTCCTCGAACGAGGTTTCGCCGTGCTCGCCATCGACGGCCCCGGACAGGGCGAGACGCGCGAAGGCGGTATCAGGTGCAACGCGGCCAATTATGCCGACGCGGGCAAGCTCGCCTGTGACTATTTGGTCAAAAGGCCGGAAATCGATGCCGATCGTCTCGGCGTCATGGGTTCGAGCATGGGATCCTATTGGGCGCCGCGCGTGGTCGCCGAAGAAAAGCGCTTCAAAGCGTGCGCGGTGAGCGGCGTCTGTATGGAACCGGGCCAGTATGCGATCTTCAACATGTCGTCGCCGACCTTCAAGCTCAATTACATGTACATGTCCGGCTATGACGACGAAGCGGCCTTCGAGGAGTTCTGCAAGACGCTATCGCTGCGCGGTGTTACCGCGAAAATTACCTGCCCTTACCTGGTTGTTGCCGGCGAAGACGACGAACATTGCGATATGAAATTCGTCTACGAGCTGATGGGTGAGATCCCCGCGCCAAAGCTGCTTTATGTTTTCGAAGGCGAGCGTCATTCGATCCGCAACCCACGCGCGCGCCCACTGGTAGTAAACTGGCTCATCGATACCCTGCTCGGGAAATCCTTCAAGTCAGAGATCGTCCGCGTCGAAACCAGCGGCAAGGAAGTGCACCGGGAATGGTAAAAAGACCGAGGATCGAAGATCGAGGATCGAGAATCGCGATCTTCTATCCTCCATCCTCTATCCTCAGTTTCTTTAGACTCGCGCGGGCATCGATTCATCGGCGGGGTAAGCCGTGAGGCTAGCCTACGGTGATCTGATCGGCGGCGTGAGTGGCGACATGTTCGTCGCCGCGCTCCTCGACCTAGGCTTGCCGCTGAAAAAGCTTGGCACTGAATTAAAAAAAATCCCGACGCTCAAATTCGAGCTTCATTCGGCAAAAAAATCCGTCCACGCGATCCGCGCCACGCAATTCAAGGTCATTTGCCCGGAAAAGGAATCGCCGCGCTCGTGGAAACAGATCCGAGACCTGATCAGACGCGCCAAACTCAACGGCGAAGTCAAAGCAACGGGCATTGCAATCTTCACCCGTCTGGCCGAAGCCGAAGCCAAAATCCATGGCGGCGCCGTCGACGACGTCCACTTCCACGAAGTCGGGGCGACCGATTCGATCGTCGACATTATGGCCGCGGCGATCGGCGTTCACGAGCTCGGCATCGAATCCTTCGCCTTCTCGCGCATTCCGCTCGGCCGCGGCATCGTCCGCTCCATGCACGGGCCCCTGCCCGCGCCGGCGCCGGCGACACTGGAGCTTCTCAAAGGCTTACCGGTCG
>JBEVIO010000170.1:0-5768 GCA_040510635.1 Binatia bacterium
CTGATATTGAGCGTTGGCGCTGCGGCCGCCGACGCGCAGGTCCTGCACCGGCTGAAGATAGAGATTCACTCCCGGAAACTGCGCCAGCTTGCCGCGTAGCCGGCCGATGATCTGATCGGCGTTGATGCCCCGCTCGTTTAACGGTTTAAGAGTGATAAACATATTTCCCGTGTTGAGCGCTCTGCCGAAACCGCCGCCATTGAACGCCATCACCGCATCGACCGCGGGGTCGCTTTTCACTGTGCTCGCCAAGGCCATCATGCGGCCACGCATGGACTGGAACGACGTGTCTTGATCGGCGACGATGGAGCCGGAGATGCGCCCCGTGTCCTGCTGCGGGAAGAAGCCCTTGGGGACGATGACATATAGAGCGGTGGTTGCGACCATGGTCAGCAGGGTAACCGCAAGCGTGAGCGGCTGATGGCGCAGCACCCAAGTGAGCGAAGATCGATATTTTTCGAGCAGCCATTGAAATAGCCGCTCGCCGCCTTGATAGAAGCGGCCGTGGCGCTCTTGATTGCGGCCGCGCAACAAGGTGGCGCACATCATCGGCGTCAAAGTTAGCGACACGAGCATCGATACGGCGATCGCCAATGACAAGGTCACGGCGAACTCGCGGAACAGCCGGCCGACGATGCCGCCCATCATCAGAATCGGGATGAAAACCGCGATCAAAGAAATGCTGATGGACATCACGGTAAAGCCGATCTCTTTAGCGCCGAGCAGGGCGGCACCCAGGGGCGCCACTCCTTGTTCAAGATGGCGCGTGATATTTTCAATGACCACGATGGCGTCGTCGACGACGAAGCCGGTGGCGATGGTCAGCGCCATGAGCGATAGATTGTCGAGACTGTAACCTAGAAGGTACATGCCGCCGAAGGTGCCGAGCAGCGAAACCGGCACCGCGATGCTTGGAATGAGCGTCGAGCGCCCGTTGCGTAAGAATAGAAACACGACGAGAATCACCAGCGCCAGCGAGATCAGCAACGTAAATTCCACGTCGCGCACTGACGCACGGATCGTCGTCGTGGCGTTGAGCACCACGGAAAGCTTTACCGTTGGCGGTATGGAAGCGCGCAACAAGGGCAAAATATCCATAACGCGGTCAACCGTGTCGATGATATTGGCCCCTGGCTCCCGGTAAACGATCAGCAGCACGGCGGGCTTACCGTTGGCCAAACCGCCGGTGCGGATGTCTTCCACCGAGTCCGTCACGGTAGCGACATCGCCGACGCGCACCGCGCCGCCATTACGGTAGGTGATGATCAACGGCCGGTAGGCGTCGGCCTTCAAAAGTTGATCGGTGCTGCTGAGCCACCAGGTTTGCTTGTCGTCGGCGAGCGCACCCTTGGGACGGTTGGCGTTGGCGCGATTCAGCACCGCGCGAAGATCTTCGAGCCCGAGCCCGTAATGATTCAAAATAGTCGGGTTGGCGTCGACACGCACTGCCGGCAAGGCGCCGCCGCCGACGTCGACTTCGCCGACGCCATCTACTTGCGAAAGTTTTTGTTGCAGGACCGACGACGCCAGGTCGTAGATGCGCGCCCGCTCGACAAAGTCAGACGTCAGCGCGAGCATGAGCACGGGCGCGTCGGCGGGATTTACTTTTTTATAGCTTGGATTGCTCGGCAGATTCGGTGGTAGTTGACTGCGCGCGGCGTTGATCGCCGCTTGGACGTCGCGCGCCGCGGCGTCGATGTTGCGATTCAGGTCAAACTGCAACACGACCGAGGTCGAACCGAGCGAGCTGGAAGAGGTCATTTCGGTAATGCCCGCGATGCGGCCGAATTGCCGTTCCAGCGGTGTTGCGACCGATGAAGCCATCGTCTCGGGGCTCGCACCCGGCAGCCGTCCCTGCACTTGGATTGTTGGAAAGTCCACCTGCGGCAAGGGCGAGACCGGCAAGAAAAAATAGGCGAGAGTGCCGGCCAGCCCGACCGCCACAGTCAAGAGTGTCGTTGCCACGGGTCTCTGGATAAATAGCGCGGAAAAATTCATAGGCTCGCTTCCGGAGCGGCAAGTTGGGCGCGACGGCTGCGCCGTCGAGTCGCTCGCTTGGCCATACGGTCGAAGGCGAGATAGATAACCGGAGTGGTGTAGAGCGTCAGCAGTTGGCTGAGTAAGAGACCGCCGATGATCGAGATGCCCAGAGGGCGGCGCAGCTCCGCGCCGGTGCCGGAGCTGAAAGCCAGCGGCACGGCGCCCAGAAGCGCGGCCATCGTCGTCATCATGATCGGACGAAAGCGCAGCAGACAAGCCTGGTAAATCGCATCGACGGGCGACTTGCCGGCCTGGCGCTCGGCGTCGAGCGCGAAATCGATCATCATAATAGCGTTTTTCTTGACGATGCCGATCAGCAGAATGATGCCGATCAGAGCGATGACGCTGAACTCGGTCCGGCAAAGGATTAGCGCAAGCAGCGCGCCGACACCGGCGGACGGCAGGGTCGAGAGAATCGTTACCGGATGAATGTAACTTTCATAGAGCACGCCCAAAACGATGTAGACGGTGATCAGCGCGGCGAGAATCAAAAACGGCTCGTTCGCCAAGGAAACGCGAAAGGCTTGCGCGGTGCCTTGAAAGCCGGTCTGGATGCTTGCCGGCAGGCCAAGACTTTGCCGGGTATTTTCTACGGCTTGCACCGCCTGGCCGAGAGAAGCGCCGGGTGCCAAATTGAAGGAGGCGTTGACGACGGGAAACTGACCCTGATGGTTGATCGTCAATGGCGCGTTGGAGCGCTCCACTTGACTGAAAGCGCCCAGCGGCACCGAGCCGCCGGTGCTCGATTGCACATAGAGATTATTGAGATCGTCGGGGGTTCTTTGAAAGTTGGGTTTTACTTCCATGACGACGCGATACTGATTCAGCTGGGTAAAGATCGTCGAGATCTGGCGTTGGCCGAAAGCGTCATAGAGCGTGTCGTCAAGAGTCTGCGCGTTGATGCCGAGACGCGCAGCGGCATCGCGGTCAATCACGAGCCGGATGCCGAGTCCCTCGTCGGATTGATCGCTGGCGACATCGCGCAATTCGGGCCGCGCCTGTAACCGTTGAATGAAGCGCGGCACCCAGAGGGCAAGCTCTTTCGGATCGGGACTTTCCAAACTGTATTGAAATTGCGTTCGGCTGACCCGATCTTCCACCGTCAGATCCTGCACCGGCTGCATGAAAAGCGTGATTCCTTCCACATGCGCAAGCTGTAGTTGCAAACGCCGGATCACGTCACTGGCGGAAATCTTCCGAATTTCGATGGGCTTCAGATTGACCAAGACGCGGCCGCTATTGAGCGTCGTGTTGGTGCCGTCGGCACCGATGAACGACGAGAGGCTCTCGACCGCCGGGTCTTTGAGAATGACACGGGCCAGTGACTGTTGGCGCTCCGCCATGGCGGTGAAGGAGACAGCTTGCGGCGCTTCGGAAATGCCGAGTATCACGCCGGTGTCCTGCACCGGAAAAAAGCCTTTCGGGATGTAAACATAAAGCAACACCGTGCACACCAGCGTCGCGGCGGCGACCCAGAGTGTGGCGGCTTGCCGCTGCAACACCCAGGTGAGCGTACGGCCGTAGAATTCGATTACCGTTTTGAACATGTTTTCCGAAGTTCGATAGAAGCGTCCTTGTTGAGACTCGGGCTTGTGGCGGAGAAACTTGGCGCACATGACTGGCGTAAGCGTCAGCGAAACGACAGCAGAAACTAAAATGGTGACGCTGAGCGTCACGGCAAATTCGCGAAACAACCGGCCGACGATATCGCCCATAAAGAGCAGCGGAATCAAAACCGCAATCAGAGAAATGGTCAGCGATAGAATCGTAAAGCCGATCTGCTCGGAACCCTTGAGCGCGGCTTGCAGGGGCGGGTCGCCGTCCTCGATGTAGCGCATGATGTTTTCGATCATGACGATGGCGTCGTCGACGACGAAGCCGGTGGAGATGGTGAGCGCCATGAGCGACAGGTTGTTCAAGCTGTAACCGAGCAAATACATGACGCCGAAAGTGCCGACGATGGACAAGGGCACGGCGATGCTGGGAATCACCGTGGCCGAAAGCGTGCGAAGAAAGAGAAAAATTACCATCACGACCAAAGCGACGGTGAGCATCAGCTCGAACTGCACGTCCTCGACGGAAGCGCGGATGGTGTTGGTGCGGTCGGTCAATATGGAAACATTCACCGCGGCGGGCAACGAGCTCTTGAGCTGGGGCAGGAGCGCCTTTATGCGGTCGACCACGGCGATGATGTTGGCGCCGGGCTGGCGTTGAATGTTGACGATGACCGCCGGCGTTTGGTTCGTCCAGGCAGCGAGCTTGTTGTTCTCTACACCGTCGATCACTGTCGCGACATAGGAGAGCCGCACCGGCGCGCCGTTACGGTAGGCGACGATTGTTGAGGCGTATTGTCCACTCGATATCAACTGATCGTTGGCGCCGATGGTATAAGCTTGATGAGCGCCGTCGAAATTACCTTTGGCTTGATTGACGTTCGCTTGGGCGATGCTGCCGCGCAGAGTTTCCAACGTGAGACCATAGGATGACAGCGCGGTGGGGTTGACCTGAATACGCACGGCCGGCTTTTGACCGCCGCTGATGCTGACCAAACCAACGCCGGAAAGTTGGGAAATTTTCTGCGCCAAGCGGGTATCGGCGAGATCCTCAACGTTGGACAACGGCAAGGTCTTCGAAGTAAGCGCGAGAGTTAAAATCGGCGCGTCTGCTGGGTTGGTTTTGCTGTAGATCGGCGGGTTAGGTAGATCTGCGGGCAAGAAAGAGGACGCGGCGTTGATCGCGGCTTGCACTTCCTGTTCGGCGACGTCGATATTCAAATCCAAACCGAATTGCAGCGTGATCAGCGAGCTGCCGCCCGAGCTCGTCGAGGTCATTTGATTGAGCCCCGGCAATTGGCCGAACTGGCGTTCCAAAGGCGCGGTGATCGCCGAAGTCATGACATCCGGGCTCGCGCCGGGAAAAAAAGTCATTACCTGAATGGTCGGATAGTCGACTTGAGGCAAAGCGGAAACCGGCAGTTGCTTGTAAGCGAGCGCGCCGACGAGCAACAGCCCCGCCATCAACAAAGAAGTTGCGATCGGCCGCAAAATAAAAGGTCGTGACGGGTTCATCGTTCAGCTCCGCGGCTGCCCCTGCTCCGCCGTGCGCGCAACCACTTTCGTGCCCGGCTGCAACTTATCGACGCCGTCAATGACGACCGTTTCTCCCGGATTCAGACCGCGCGCAATCGCGGTTTGATCGCCCTGAGTGAGCTTCACCTCGACGTTTTTTGCCGCCACCGTGTTGTCAGGATTGACCGTGTAGACGAAGGTCGACTGGGGGCTGCGTTGGATCGCTGGGTTGGGCACCAAGGTAACGTTGTGCAATGTGTCGATCAGGATGCGCGCATTGACGAACTGATTGGGGAAAAGCGCGCCGTCGCTATTGGCGAAAACTGCTTTCAACTTCACGGTGCCGGTAGTCGGGTCGATCTGGTTATCGATGCTCTGCAGCGTGCCGCTCGCCAGGAGCTGTTTTTGCTCGCGATCAAATGCCGCCACTGTGAGTTGCTGCTTCCCTTTCATTCTGGCGAGGACGGCGGGCAGGTTGTCTTCCGGCAAAGTGAAGACGAGCGTGATCGGTTGCACCTGAGTGATGACCAGCAAACCAGTGGTGTCGGCGGCATGGACCATATTACCGACATCGACCAAGCGTAAACCGACCCGGCCGGGAATCGGCGCAGTTATGCGACAGTAAATAAGCTGGAGCTTGGCGTTGTCTACTTGGCTCTG
>JBEVIO010000171.1:0-4321 GCA_040510635.1 Binatia bacterium
GCTAGCCGCCATCAAATCGGCAAGCCGCGGATACCCTGAAAGACTGGCGCCCGATACCACAACGTGCTTGAGAAATGTCTGGTCTGCCAGGATCGGCTCGAAGGTCGAAAGCAACGATTCGGAAACAATCAAGGCGATGGCACGGCTATCGCGCAGCATAAAAGCGTAGTCGCCGGTGGTGAGCAAAGTGTTCACCGCAACCGGCACCAGACCGGCTTTGATGCTGCCAAGAAATGCGACAGGAAAATCGATGGTGTCGAAAAGACAAAGCAGAACGCGCGCTTCCGGCGGCAGGCCAAGGGCGGCGCAGGCGTTGGCGCAGCGGTTGACTCGCTCCGCAAGCTCGGCGTAACTATAGCGGCCGGATTCGTCGATATAGGCAATCTTGCCGGCCCGCGTCGGAAGATTACGCTCCACCAGATCGACGGCGGCGTTGTAGTCTTGCAACGTGCCCGATTGCGCGCTCACCTGATTCTTGCCGGTGACCATATTCTCGTTCCTCTTAATCTGGTCCGCAGCAATGCCCGATGAACAATCCAGCCCAGGGTGCTCTTGGTGCGGCGATCACGCATTTTTACTATAGAAGGAGAGTTTGCGGCAAGCGCGCAACTAAAATGCTAAGAGCAATCGCTGAAAAACTCCCGGGTGCCAAGGGCCGAGGATCGGGTGAGATGGCGCCAGGCTTTCCAAAAGTCGTCGGGAAATGCTAATAGCCAGGCAATGCATTCGAGTATCGTGATGGGTTGTTTATAAACCGATGGGGAGGGTTCCGACATGGCAAGTGAAGTTCAAGAAGGTCACGCAACCGACGTGAATAGGAGCGCTAAACTCACCGTGCTGAATCCGGTGGGTTATCCGCCCAAGATAACTGCCAAATCAATGGCGCCGCGGCTGGATAGCCTGGACGGCAAGACGGTGTATCTGGTCGACCCGCGGTTCGACGACTCGGGTCTGTTTCTGCACCAGGTGCAGAGCTGGTTTGCCGAGCACATGCCTTCCGTCACGACGAAGTTCGTCGAGATGTCGAGTGTCTACACCAAAGATGATCCCAAGACCTGGGAAATGATCAAGGCCCAAGGGGACGCGGCCATTATCGGTGTAGGCCATTGAAGCACCTGCGCGCCGGCGGTCGCCGTGCACGCAATCACGATCGATAGTAAGTACGGTGTGCCCACCGTCGCTATCCATACCAATGCCTTCGAAAAGGTGGTGCAATCGGTTACCCGAATGCACGGCATGCCCGAGGCGCGTTACACTTTCGTTCCCCAACCGGTGATGGGCAAGAGCGCGGAACAATTGCGTGCTTACGTCGATGGTAAGAGCCCGATCAGCGGCCGTCCGGTGATGCAAGAAGTCATCGAAGGGCTGACCCGTCCTGCCGAGGGCGATCGAGCCAAAGAGATCAAGTTTGAGCGCTCGACGCCGAGAATGGTGGACTCAGACTCGGACGACAACTTGCATCGTCTGTTCTTGGAAAATGATTGGACGGACAAACTGCCCATTGTTCTGCCGACGGAAAAGCGTGTGGCGGAAATGCTCGCGCACACGAGCCGCAAGCCGGACGAAGTCGCCGGCCACATGCGCTCGAATCAATTTCGCCAGCACTGGGAATTCACGGTTGAAAAGGTGGCGGTCAACGCGGTGATGGCGGGCGCAAAGCCAGAATATTTTCCGGTCATTCTGGCGCTGGCGGCGAGCGGCGTGAGCGCGCGCGGCAGCACGACCAGCTCGATGGCGGCGATGGTGGTTGTCAACGGCCCGATCCGCAACGAGATCGGCATGAACTCCGGCACCGGCGCCATGGCGCCCTACAACCATCCCAACGCGACCATCGGGCGCGCCTATGGCCTGCTGTCGCAAAATCTCCAGGGCGGCTCTCTGCCCGGCGACAGTTACATGGGCTCCCAAGGCAACGGCTACGCCTACGGCACGGTAACCTTCGCAGAGAATGAAGAGCGCAGCCCCTGGACACCGTTTCACGTCCAGCATGGATTTAAGCCGACCGACAGCACCGTGAGCATTTTTACCGGTTGCCGCTCCACTGCGTTTACGCTCGGCGTGCGGGAAAAATATTGGCGCGAGCATGTACGCAATATGTTGCGCGGCATGGACGCGCACAGCGCGCCCACGTTTCTGCTCGATCCGATTGCAGCCCGCCAGTATATCGACCGCGGCGGCTTCGACACCAAAGAGAAACTCATCCAGTGGGTTTATGAGAACGCGGTGATGCCGGCGGGCGAGTATTGGGATTACCAACTGATTCAGAATTACATTTATCCCAGGGCGACATTTGGCGAAGAACCCTACGCATCGAAGCTGAAAGCCGCGCCGGACGAACTGATCAAAATGTTCAAACCCGACGAGATTCACGTGGTCGTGGTGGGAGGCGAAACCAACGGCTACTGGCGCATCATGGGCTGCAACTATCAGAAGACCGTGTCCGTCGATGAGTGGAGATAAGGCAGAGATAACATCCGTTCAAAACGTTCAAGCCGTTCAAATCGATCAAGCCCCCTCCTTCATCCTCCCCCGCGACGCGGGGGAGGAAAGAGGTGGGGGATTGAACGGAGCGAAGCGGTTGAACGGCTTGAACGATTTGAACTGCAATCTGGCAAATCGATATGTCAGACTATGACGTCATAATCATCGGCTCGGGGCTCGGCGGCCTGACCGCTGGCCTTTTCGCCGCCCGTCATGGTCTCTCGACGCTGATCATGGAAGCGAACATCCCTGGCGGCCATTTGATCAGCATTGAAAAGATCGAAGACTTCCCTGGCTTCGCCGACGGCGTCGCCGGTTACGATCTATGTCCCACGGTGCAGCGCCAGGCCGCCGATCAGGGTGCGGAGTTCGAGCGCGCCGAAGTGCAGAGCTTAACCACGCAGGATCGCCTCTGGTCGGTCGTCACCGCGGATGGTCAGCATCTGGCCAAGGCGGTCATTGTCGCCACCGGTTCTTCGCTTAAAAACCTCGGTGTCCCGGGCGAAGAAAAATTTACGGGACGGGGCGTCAGCCACTGCGCAAGCTGCGACGGCCCGCTCTACAACGGCCAAGTGGTCGGAGTGGTCGGTGGCGGCGACTCGGCGCTGCAAGAAGCGCTGGCGCTGGCGAATTATGCGGAGCGTGTTCTACTTTTCCACGACCGTGAAAAGTTTTCCGGGCAGCAGACCTATCGGCAGAGAGTCTTGGGTAACACCAAAATCATGCCGCGCTACCGAACCGTCGTCGAGGAAGTTTTGGGCGAAGATGTTGTCATCGGCGTGCGCGCACGTGAGCTCACGAGCGGGAAAACTGCCGATGTCGAACTCGCCGGCCTTTTCGTTTACGTCGGTTTACAGCCGAACACGGCGATCTTGCGGAATCTGGTAGATCTAAGCGACAGCGGACGTGTGCCGACCGATAGCTGGATGAAGACCGCCCGAGACGGTCTCTACGCCGTCGGCGATGTCCGCCAAGACTCGGTGGCGCAGGCCATCACCGCGGCCGGCGACGGCGCCACTGCCGCCATCGCGGCGTATCGCTATATTAGGAAGAATTTTGCTTGATCGATTGGGAAACTAACCCTCAAACGTCATTCCCGCGAAACCGGGAACGACGGGCGAAGCGCAGTGTGTCTTCGATTCCGGACTTTGGAGCGCGGAAAAACCCTATGAGTAGAAGAATCTTTTGTCTTGGTCTAGGCGCCATGCTCTTCGCGCTTTGTTTTTCAGTTCATGCCCAAGAGAATTTCTTCCAAGGCAAGTCGATAAGGGTTATCCGAGGCGGACAGCCCGGGGATCTTTATGATCTCTGGACGCGGCACATAGCGACTTATTTGGGAAAGCACATTTCCGGAAATCCTAGCGTCACCGTGCAGAACATGCCGGGCGCCGGCTCGGTCATTGCGGCAAATTATGTCTACAACGTCGCCAAGCCGGACGGGCTGACCCTGGGCTCGCTCAATTCGGCCATCTACATGGATCAAGTGATCGGCCGCAAGGAAGTGCAGTTCGACTGGGCGAAATTCAATTGGCTCGGCACGCCGGAGCCGACCGAATTGGTATTTATTGTTCGCGGCGATAGTCCGTACAAGACGATTGACGATCTCCGGAAGGCGACCGAGCCGCCTAAATGCGGCTCCACGGGCACGGCCTCAATCACCTATCACATCCCCAAGCTCATAGACGATGTGCTCGGCGCCAAGTCTGTCATCATCGCCGGATATCTAGGCGCCGGGGACATCGACTTGGCCCTGGAGCGTGGCGAGTTGCAGTGCCGGCTGATCACCATCGCGGCGTTTTTTGGCCGCGAACCGCACATCACCTGGTACAAAAAAGGGTTC
>JBEVIO010000172.1:0-3241 GCA_040510635.1 Binatia bacterium
CTCCGGGTAAAAATGGGCGTTCCAATAGTTTCAAACGTTCCAACAGTTCCAGTCGTTTCGGAGGTTTCACGTGTTGGAACTGGCATGCCTTGGAACTATTGGAACGGCTGGAACGGTTGGAACAAAAACTTAAGAGGTGTTTATGCATCTTCCTGCTAAAGTCATAGAGGCCATGGAAGGCGAACGACGAGTTCACTTCGTTAACCCCAAGGCGGTGCGCATCAACAAATCGCTCGGCGACGCGGCCGGCCTCAAAAATCTTGGCGTTCACGTGATGACCGTTGCGCCGGGTGACCGCTCCTCGGAGTATCACTGTCATCGTTATGAAGACGAGGCGATCTATGTGTTAACCGGTCATGGCACGGCGGTCATTGGCGAGCAATCCTACCGGATCGGACCGGGAGATTTCTTGGGTTTTCCGGGTGGCGGACCTGCGCATGAAACGATCAACGACAGCGTGGAACCGCTGGTTTGCCTCGTCATCGGCCAACGGCTTGCGCAAGACGTGGTCGATTATCCCCGCGCCGGGAAACGGCTATATCGCAACAGCGGGCAGCGGGACATGGTTGACGTGGTAAATGTGCAGAAGCGGTAACGCGTCGGCTTAACCCGGTTGAACGATTTCAACCCAAACTGTTTTGCTCGGAGGTAGTTTATTTATGGTCGAGATGAAAACGATTATTCCTAAAATCGATGAAGAATCTGGAGTCGCGTGGTTGACTTTTAACCGCCCGGAGAAAAAGAACGCCCTCAGCCGAATCCTGATGGTCGAGCTGATCGCGATTCTCAAAGAACTGCATGACAATGAAAAGATCAAGGTTATCGTAACCACCGGGTCGAGCAACGCCTACTCGTCCGGCCTCGATCTTTACGATCTGCGTGATAGTTGGAAACGCAAGCGGCGCTGGGACGACGGTGGCACGACCCAAGAGATCATCCGGCTCATGCGCGGCGCGCCGCAAGTTACCATCGCGGCGGTGAACGGTTGGTGCCTTGGCGGCGGGCTGGCGCTTATCAATGGTCACGATCTCGCTGTCGCCGGCGAGTCGGCGATTTTCGGCATGCCGGAAGTGATTCGCGGCAGCTACGGGGCGGTGGCGACGCCCTCTCTGTTTCACGGTGGTATCCCGTTCAAGAAAGCTTTTTACATTCAGTTGACGGGGAGAAATCTTACGGCAGCGGAAGCGGAGCGGGTCGGGTTGATTACCCAGGTCGTGCCGGACAAAGAGCTGATTCCCTACGTCGAGCAAATGGCCAACGAGCTGGGCTCGCGCAACGCGGCGACTTTGGACAGCGCGAAGATCGCGGCTTATTTGCAAAAGGATCTGGATTTCGACACCGCGCTGCGCATCGACGATCTGGTTTCCCATCGCATGCGCTATTACACCAATCCGTTGAACGACGTTGAGGGTTACCTCCACTCGCAAAAAGGCGGCGGCAGCACGCGCTACGTGAAGCCGGAGGATCGGAAAAAATCGTGATCGTGCTCGCGGCTCGTGATTTCGGCGGTGAAAAAGGGTCTCGATTTGAACAGGAGTTAACATGAAACTGCGCACGCCTTTGTGTGATCTGTTGGGCATCGAAGTTCCGATTATTCAGGCCGGCATGGGGTGGGATAAGGAAGGGATGACGACACCGCCGGCTCTGGTGGCGGCGGTGTCGAACGCGGGGGGGTTGGGATGTATCGGCGGCAGCTCGATCCGTCCGGAAGTGATTCGCGAGCGGATTCGCGCGGTGCGCCAATTGACGGACAGGCCGTTCGGTGTCGATATCACCTTGCCGAAGATGGAAGACGTGAGAATCCCCGACCCGGACGAAGTGCGCAAGGAGATCGAAGAAAAATATCCCAAGCACGCCAAGTTTACCGACGAACTGCTGCCCAAGCTGGGGTTGCAGCCGCAGCCGCCGGACCGAAAGAGCTGGGTCAAAACCCCGGCGGCGACGCGGGAACAATTAAAAGTGATACTTGAAGAAAAGGCGCCGATCCTGATCATCGGTCTGGGCGACACGGCGGAAGTCGTGCCGCTGGCCCACGAGAGAGGTATCAAGGTCATGGCGCTGGCCGGCGCGGTAAAGCACGCGCTCAGCCACGCGCGTAAGGGCGCCGATGTCATCATCGCCCAGGGCTATGAAGCAGGCGGTCACACGGGAACGATCGCTAATTTTCCGTTGATTCCCCAGATTGTCGACGCCGTGAAACCGAAACCGGTGGTCGCCGCCGGCGGCATTTCCGATGGCCGGGGCGTTGCTGCGGCGCTGGCGTTGGGCGCGGTGGGTGTTTGGTGCGGCACGACCTTCCTGGTGAGCAACGAGTGCGGCATCCATCCCGCATACAAAAGTCAAATTCTCAAAGGGACCTCGGAAGATTTCGTGCGCACGGCCTATACCAGCGGCCATTATGCCCGGCATTACCGCAGTGAGGTTATCCAAGCCTGGATGAGTTCCGGACTGGAAGCGATGCCGACGCCGTATCAGGGCAACTCCATGGACGAAATTCGCCGCGCCGCGGAGGCGGCTGAGCGGGTGGATCTATTGCACGTGCCCGGCGGCCAGGTGGCGGGCATGTTGAGCGAAGAAAAGAGCGCCCGGCCGGCCAGGGAAATCGTCGCGCGGATGGTTGAAGAGGCGGCGACGATCCTGAATAACATCCGCAGTTCATACGTGGGAGCATAGTGGCAACAAGATGGATACACCCGTAGCATTCCTCAAAGGTTTCAGAGCGCTGGATTTAACCGGCTTGAGCGGCCAGCTATGCGGCCGCATCCTCGGCGACTTGGGCATGGAAGTGGTCAAGATCGAGCCGCCGGGGGGCGATCCGGTGCGGCGTCTTGCGCCGTTCGTAACATCTCCCGACGGCCAAACATTGAGCACGGTGTTCGCCCATCTGAACGCCGGCAAGTCGAGCAAGGTTCTCGACCTGGACAAAGAGTTTGACCGCGCGGCATTCAAGAGATTGGTCGAGACGGCGGATGTCGTGCTGGAAAGCTTTCAGCCGGGGGAGCTGGACCGCAAGGACCTCGGTTACACAGATCTGGCCGCCATCAATCCCGGTGTCGTCATGGCTTCGATTACAGCATTTGGCCAGACGGGGCCGAAGAAGAATCTGCTCTACAACGATCTCGTGGCGCTGGCCGAAAGCGGATTTTTATATATATCGGGTGATCCTTTATTGCCACCCTGTAGGCCGCCGGAAACGCAGGCGTATTACTTCGCAAGTTTGTTTGCCGCGGCGGGCGTGTTA
>JBEVIO010000173.1:0-4987 GCA_040510635.1 Binatia bacterium
AGGGAGCGCTGAGGAAATCAGGCGGCGCCCCGTCGATAGAATTGCCTGGCGGTGGGCGCATTGTGCTTGGCGGGCATTTAACCGATTCGTTGCACGACGGCGCGGCCGTGCGGCTCATCGCGCGGCCGGAGGATATCGAAATTCTTCCGCCGGCGGAACTTGCATCGAATCAGATTGACGCGACCGTCGAGCAAGTGGATTATCTCGGCGACCGCTTCGAGTACTATGTGCGGGGGGCGGGCGCAGTTTTCGTTCTGTCCTCTCCCAAGCGAGACCGCTACCCAGTCGGCGCCAAAGTCCGAGTGAGCTTCGATCCGAGCGCCGTGACGATTCATCCGCGCTGAGGATTTGATGAGCATCCCGGCTTCGACCATCGACCTGCCGCGTCCGAGATTTCGCCTGCGCCCGATTCGTGTGGCGGAATGCTCCATGCTCTTGCTCTTCACTGTGCTGACGGGGTTGCCGTTGCTGTTTCTACTTACCGGCAGCTTCAATTTGGCGCAGCCCGGGCGAGCGGCCATGTATGGTTTTGATAATTGGCTCCGCGCGTTTAACGATCCGACGACGGTCAGCGCGCTTTGGATGAGTTTCCTTCTTTCCGTGGCGCGTCTGGTTCCCGCGATCATCATCGGCGTCATGTTCGCGTGGTTGATCGCGCGCACCGACATGCCGGGTGGCAACGCCATCGAGTTTTTTTGCTGGGTTGCCTATTTTATTCCGGATTTCCCGCTCACGCTTGCGTGGATTTTACTTCTCGATCCCAATTACGGCTTCCTCAACTCGCTGGCGCGCCATCTGCCGTTCGTCGACGGTCCGCTATTCAATCCGTACAGCTTCTGGGGCATCGTCTGGGTGCACACCTCGGCGGGCGGTATCTGGTTTAAAGTGATTCTTTTAACGCCGGTCTTTCGCCGCCTCGGCGCGGCTTTGGAAGAAGCGGCGCGAGTCGCCGGCGCCGGCACGGCGACGATGCTTTGGCGCATAACGATTCCATTGCTATCGCCGATGATTTTGGCGGTCTCGGTGTTGAGTTTCATTCGCGGTCTGCAATCGTTCAACACCGAGCTTCTACTCGGCACCCCCGCGGGGATCTACGTTTACTCGACGCGGATCTATGATTACATCCACCGCGAACCCTCTTCGTACGGCGAAGCGACGGCGCTTGGTTCCGTTTTTATCCTCACTCTCGGCGCACTGCTGTTTCTCTACTGGCGTTTTCTTCGCGGCAAGCGGCAATTTACCGTGGTCACGGGCCAGGGCTATTCGACCTTGCGCGTCAAGCTCGGCAAGTGGCGCTGGGTCTCGCTGGCGGGTTGCCTCTTTTATATCGCGGTCATGACCGTGCTGCCATTGATATTTCTCATCATCGGCTCGTTCATGCGGCGCTACGGTTTTTTCAACATCAACTCGCCGTTTACTCTGGCGCACTGGCGCAATCTTCTCACTGATCCGATTTTTCTTTTGTCGTTGAAAAATAGTTTGGTCATCGCCTCGATCACGGCGGCGGGCGGCATCGTGCTCTACTCCACGGTCGCTTACCTACTGGTATCGCGCCGCACGGTTGCCGCGCCGCTGCTGGAAGGGTTTTGCTGGTTGCCGCATATTTTGCCGGGTATACTCCTTGGACTCGGGATTCTCTGGTTGTTTCTCGCCACGCCGCTACGCTTTCTATTTTACGGCACAGTTTGGGGCATCGCTCTGGCGCTCATGGTGAGCGACAGTCCGGTGACCACTCAAGCATTCAGAGCGGGATATTTACAGCTCGGTCCAGACCTCGAAGAAGCGGCGCGCGTAACCGGCGCGTCGTGGTGGTATACCTACCGAAAAATTCTGCTGCCGCTCTTGGCACCGATCGCCGGGGCAGTCGGCTTGATGAATTTTGGCGGCGCCTTGACCAGCATCAGCACACCGGTGCTGCTCTACAGCCACCAGTCGAGGCCCCTGGCGATTTTGCTGCTTGAATACAGCGTGACCGGCGAGTTAGAACGGGGCGCCGCTCTCGGCCTGCTGATCACGGCGATGATTTGCGCCATGATGCTGGTCGGCCGGCGTTTGGGTCTTCAGTTATCGGGGCTGCAATGATACATGACCGTGGGGGCATTATGGCTTGGCTTATCCTAATCATCGCAATGCTCGGATGGAGCGCGCCTGGATTTGCGCAAACCAAGGCGAGCGACAAAGAATGGAATGCCGTCGTCGAGGCGGCGAAAAAAGAAGGCAAAGTCGTTGTCGCCGGCTCTCCCGACCCGGTCATGCGCAACGACGTGATACCGAAATTCAAAGAGCGCTACGGCATTCCCATCGAGTTTATCGCCGGCCGCTCGAGTGAAATCACGGCGCGGGTCAAAACCGAGCGCGGCTCGGGCATTTACAGCGTCGATGTTTATCTTGCCGGGCCCGATACCACGGCCACGACGCTTTACGGCGAAAAGTTGATCGATCCTCTCAAACCGCTTTTGATCATGCCGGAAGTGATCGACGGCACGAAATGGAAACAGGGTAAAATCTGGTTCGCGGATCCTGAAGAGCGTTTCGTCGCACGCGCTTTCAGCAGCGTGGCGACTTTGTTGTTTATCAACACCGATCAGGTAAAGCCGGAAGAGCTGCGCGCGGCCAAAGATCTGCTCAATACCAAATGGCGCGGCAAGATTTCCACCGAAGACCCGACGACGACCGGCTCGGGCGCCAACGCCGCAGCCAGGTTTTACCATGACTTCGGCGAAGATTTCGTCCGCAAACTTTATATCGATCAAAAGGCTGTGCGCACGCGTGATCGCAGGCAGATGAGCGACTGGTTGGCGCGCGGCACGCAGCCGATCTGTCTCAGTTGCCGCGAGGATGACGTCCGGCCATTGATAAAAGACGGCTTCAAGATTCTCGAAATATTTTCGCTCGCCGATATGCCCGGGTCGGTCAACGGTTCGCCGTGGATGTTGACTCTCGCGAACAAGGCGCCCAATCCGAAAGCAGCGCAGCTTTTCGCCAACTGGATTCTATCCAAAGAGGGACTCGGCACTTACGCGCGCGGCTTCGGCTCGGTTAGCCTGCGAACGGATATCGACGAAGCGAATCTCAATCCGGGCAATTTGCCGAAGAAGGGCGTTAAATATTTCGACGACACCGATTGGAATTGGATCGTCACCGGCCGCCAGGAGAATCGTGAGAAAGTATGGCAAGTGCTAAAGGGAAAATAGTCGTTCAAAACGTTCAAAGGTTCCAGCCGTTCAAATCGTTTAGTGAGAACCAGGAAAGGTGGGAGAGTGATGGCTAAGAAAATCAAAATTCATTATCGGGCGCCGAGTCACGTACCGCTGTGGAAAGTGATGGAGGAAGGCGGGTTTCTGGAGAAGCACGGATTGGAAATGGAAATGGGCTCGCTCGAAGGGCAGCGCAAACGCGCCGCGGACGGGTTGAAGGCGGGTGACCTCGACGTCGTCTCGGGCAATCATCACAATTTGTACGTGCGCAAGGCGCTCTATGGCGATCCCTACGTGCACATCGCGCAGAGCAACAATGCCTGGCGGGAAAATTATCTTGTTTGCGGTAAAGGCATTGAGGGCCTCAAGGATCTAAAGGGCAAGCGGATCGCCATGGACGATTATGACGGCCATACCGGCTTAAACGTCTGGCTGTATCTTAAACAACATGGCTTGGAAGAAGGTCGCGACGTCGAACTGGTCACGGACCCAGTCAAAGGCGCAGAACGGGCCAAGGCCGTTACTGAAGGCAAATACGACGCCACTTTTATTCGCGCCGTGGATCGCCTGCGCGCGCTCAAATTCAACGCTAAGATCGTCGAAGTACCGCCCATGGCGATGATCGAAGGCGTGACGCTGACAACGACGACAACGTACGTCAAAAATCACGAGGACGAAGCGCGCGCGCTGATTCTCGCGCTGATCGACGGCACTCATTTTTTCAAGACCAGAAAAAGCGATACGCTCGCGATCATTAAAAAACATTGCTCTCAGCTGCTTAAGATGCACGATGACGAAGAGTGGAACTGTTTTTACGAGACTCAATCCGAATCGCTCGAAAAGGCGCCGTATCCGTCCATCGAGGCTATTCAAAACGTCTTCGCGCTCGGCGTGAAGCGCGATCCGGAGATCAAGGAATTCAACCCGCTGGCGCTGTGGGATTTGCACTACGTCAAGGAGATCGATGACAGCGGCTATATCCGAAAACTCTATCAATAAAGACATCCTCTTAGGTAAGCTGGCTGTAAAAATTGATCGTTTTGTGAGGGTATTGACGTGATAGCGTAAAAAAAGGTAAAACCTCCCCGCTTATGCATTCCAAACACTACATAGATCAAACAACGGGGAGGAAATAATGAAATCGGCCAGCATAAAATCGTTGTACGGCATGCTTGTTTTGGCCTTGCTCACAGGTTGCGGCGTCCAGATGGGTGACGACTCCGCCAGAACCCCAGTGACGGGATCGGCGGGCGGCGCAACCTCACAAAACGCCAATGCCAAGCTGGAGCGCTGCGATCAATCGCTTGGGACTTTGGCTGTCATCGAAGACCAGACGTCGCCCTGGTACTATCGACTCACTCGGGAGTACAAGCTCACCTCGACCGTTCCACTCATTCGCTTGCTGGTGCAGCAGTCCAACTGCTTCGTTGTCGTCGAGCGCGGCCGGGCCTTCGGTCAGATGCAGGGCGAGCGGGCCCTCCAACAAAGCGGCGAGCTACGCGAGGGAAGTAATTTCGGGCAAGGGCAGGTCGTGGCTGCGGATTACTCGCTCAATCCGATGATCACGTTCAGCCAACGGGATACCAAAGGTCTGGGAGGCGCGTTAGGCGGAATTCCCTACGCCGGAGCGTTCGGTGCGCTCGCGGGCGGTCTTAGAACCAGCGAAGCATCCACCACGCTTACCTTGGTGGACAATCGATCGGGCGTGCAACTGGCTTCTGCCGAAGGAGCTGCGTCGAATACCGATTTCAATCTCTTGGGCGGCGGCTTCGGAGCGGGGGGCGGGGGAG
>JBEVIO010000174.1:0-6239 GCA_040510635.1 Binatia bacterium
CGCGAGCCGTTCAGCAAGCGATGCGTCGTATTGAGCGGCGGCGCAAACAGGCTCCATTTGTTCCATTCGAACATTTTTTTGTTACCGTGATCGTCCCAAAGTTCAGTCGCGCCTTGGCCGTTCAGAATACAAATAACTTCCTCATATAAATGTCGCTCCGATTTGAGCGCGTCGCCGGGCGCAATCTCGCCGATATGGCCCCCGGTGATCCCTTGCATGCCGTGCAACTGAATAAACGCCGCCTGGCCGCCCAGGCGCGCATACGGCGCCACTTCAAGCGCGCGCAGATCGGCCATGCCGTGGCCCGAGTGAACGGGCAACCCTTGGCTTTTCATCCAACGCACATAACCGGTTTTTTGATTGAGCGGCGCAATGTCCATAATTTTCTCCTCTAATAAATTGGACTATCTAGCTCCGAATTCAGGGCAATCTCAAGGTCACAAGCCTACGAATTCGCCCTTCTTAACTGATCTGGCTTGGACCAAAACTCCGGATTGCTTTTGAAAATATGCTTGGGAATCCTCGCGTAGACCAGGTTCACGATATCCACCGCCTCGCCTATACCAAGATCGACGGCCAGGCTCGATAACGCGTAAGCGTCGGCCGCGCTCAGGCCTTTTTCGCTTTGCAAAAAATCGACGGCTTCCTGGAGCGCAATCCGCGTCGCTTCGTTCAAGTCCGTGCTTAAGCCGGTGGAGAGATAATCGGTCACGGTTTCGACCCGCGGCTGCTTGAGTGTTTTTTTCTTGTGCACGATAAATTGCAGCGTCGGCTTGAGCGAGATCTCGATCGCGCCGCCGTCGACCTCGCCGTCGCCTTGCACGGCGTGGCCGTCGCCGGTAAAAAATTGACCGCCCTTGTTAAAAACCGGCAAAAACAGCGACGCGCCGATGCCGGTGAACTTGAGATCGATGTTTCCGCCCCAGGCGCCCGGCGGCGTGGACGACACCATGCCCAAGCTCGTCGGCGGCGACACCGCCATGATACCCATGAAAGGATTGAGAGGGATTTGAATATCATCCGAAAACAGCGCGATGCGGCGTTCCAAATCGAGGCGAATCAGCTTGGCCGACGGCTCTTGGAGCAATTTGGGCAACACGCCTTTGCCGGGGCCGGTATTGTTGACGCCGTAAGGCACGCGGAACTTAATGTCGAGCACGCGCACTTCGAGCGTGTCGCCCGGCTCCGCCCCTTCGACGTAAATCGGCCCGGTGAGGATATGCACGCTGGCACCTTTGGGACGTTTCACCTCAGCATAGACGGATTTAGCATCGGCGAGCACTTCATGATCTGGGATTCCATAAGCGCCGAAGAACTTCTCTGGATCTTTGTTGGTCGTCAGTCCTTGGTGCGAAAGCGCTTCGATCTCGACAATCTGGCCGGACTGGATCGTCAGCGCCGGCGTCAGATTGGCGGCGATATAACCCCAGAGAACCGTATCGGGAGTCGAGTGGAGTGTCGCATCCGGCGCAATCGGCGCACTGACAGGCCGGCTGCGTGAACCCGAGAAAATTTCGTTCATGGTCGAGATCCTTTCAGCGCAGCGAATAACAAATGTCCATCCATCGCGATTAAAACAAAGGGCAGTGAAGTGATCCTCCACTGCCCTTACCATTAATCTAAAAGGCGCGGCTAATCGCGGATTGCCAGCGCGCCGCCGTCCACCGGCAAATCGACGGCATAAATGAAATCCGATTCATCGCAGGCGAGAAAGACCGCCGCTTTGGCGATATCCATCGGTACGCCACGCCGGCCCGCCAGGTTTTTAACGAAGCGATTTTCCGGAATATCCTGTTGGCCGACGGGCGAACCGATGCGATTCGGTGAGATCGAATTCACGCGAATTCCCTCGGGCGCCAGCTGCACAGCGATCGAACGCGTGAGATTCAGGACCCCGGCTTTTGCGGTTGTATAAGCCGTCGCCTCTTTGCGGCCCCAGTGGCCCGATGTCGACGCAATGTTGATAATCTTGCCTTTGCGCTTTTGCTCGATCATCGCTTTGGCCGTGGCACGGGTACAGTACCAAACGCTTCTGAGACAGACATTCATGACCCGATCCCATTCTTCTTCGCTGATATCGAAGATCGTCTTATGATCGGTCCATGCCGCATTGTTGACTAAAATATCGACGCCGCCGAATTGCTTGACTACGGTCTGCACCATGCTGTCGACCGACGAAGACGAGGCAACGTCGCAGACCACCGAGATGGCCTTGCCCGGGCTTTTGGCATTGATGGCTGCGGCGACACTGCTTCCGCGCCCCGGATCTAAGTCGACAACCGCGACTTTCGCACCTTCTTCGACAAACAAATTACTGATGTCTTCGCCGATGTTGCGTCCTGCGCCGGTAACGATGGCGATTTGATCCTTCAATCTCATAAACTCCTCCGGTTGAATTGCTTTCCCGGTGCATAACAGATGCGTCCGGAAAGTTCCAGACGCTAAAATCAAAGCGTCGCAAAGCAGAAATGTCGAGCCCAGTTCGAACCTGAAAAGGAGGAAGCCACAGTCAAGAGGAGCGAGGTAAACCGAAAATTGTCAATGCAGCGAAATCCTAGCGTCCTGTCTCTGCAGTTTGCTAAACAAGTCGTTCATGCCTTAGCCGTCATACCGGCGCACGCCGGTACCCAGATGCTTTGAAATTCGCGGATTCCGGGTCGCGCTGGCTTCGCCAGCTTGCCTGGAATGACGATCGAATTGCCGGCCAAGACTAAAGACTGACTTTTTCAGTGTAGAGATCTTTCAAAAATTGACTATTCTTGAGCTCATCGAAGAACCGCGGCTCGGTGATATCCGCCGGTTTTAAGTTTTTCGCGCGCTGGTCGACCGTCGCGCCGACATCGACGAGCGCCTGAAGCGCTTCGCTGTTTAATTCCGGCAGCGGTCGAAGCTGCGCCGAAAAGGCATCGTACATGGCATCGACGCTGACCGCTTGATTGCCGGGAAAATATTTCTTGAGGATAGATAAGCTCTCTTCTCGCTTAGAAACGAAATATTGGATTGCCGCCGCGTAACCCTGCATGAACCGGCGCACCGTGACCTCGTCTTTTTTGATGAAAGAACGAGTCGTCATTAACAGATCCGTCACCACCGGCACCGGCTTCATCTCAATAATCTTGATGCCGAGTTTCTGCGCCTCGGCCGCAACCTCTTGATTGAGGGGCACACCTTGAACGAGATTCTTTGACAGAGCGAGCGCTCGGGCCGGAGCCAGACCCGCGGCGACCATTTCGACATCCTTGGATGGATCCAGACCGGCACGCCGCAGCATGACCCGCGCGATCAGATCCGATCTCGCCCCGAGCGCCGACACACCGACCTTTTTCCCCTTCAAGTCTTTCAAAGCGCTGATCGCCGTCCCGACGCCCATCCCGTATTGATCGAAACTGACGTGAGAACCGATGACCGTGATATCGGAGCCGCTGGCGAGCGGTTGCAAAAGGGCCAAGGGGTTGCCGAAGCCAATTAACAGATCGACGCCGATCAGCGATTGCACGCCGGCACTGAGAGTATCTCGGATCGGCAGCTCTTCGATTTCAAGCCCGTGTTTTTTAAAAAGCCCGGAGTCGACGCCGATATAGGCGACGGCGGTGCCGACTTCCCAACCGGCGTAGGCAAGACGCAACTTCTTGAGGCTCTCCGCCGCGCCGGCGGGACCGACGACGTTCATGACTAAGATCAAAGCGGTGCACAGCGCAGTAAGAAATCTTTGGCGAGTTAAAAGTTGCAATTTGATCATGGTCGAATCATAGCCCACAATAAGGTGCTCGCCAAGGGCCGAAGTTAAGACCGTGCACGGCCCCAACACCGCTCCCCGATCGACTCTGACGTAAGCCCTTTGATTCGTGGCAACCGGACTTGGACGTTTTGGAGCGGTATAGAAAGCCGTTAGTATTCCCGCCCGAGCCCGGTGCCGTTTCTTGCAGATTCCACGTCGACAGGTTAGCGTTAAACACGCAAAAATTCATTACCGAGGTATATCATTTCAACTCATGAGCACTGAACCCAACAAAGTTATCTATTCGATGGTCGGCGTAAGTAAGTTCTACGACAAGCGCGCCGTACTGAAAAACATCTATCTCTCGTATTTCTATGGCGCGAAGATCGGCGTGATCGGACTCAACGGCTCGGGCAAATCGTCGCTGCTGCGCATCATGGCCGGCGTCGACAAGGAGATCAACGGCGAGGCGGTTTTATCGCCGGGCTATACCGTCGGTTATCTGGAGCAGGAACCGTTGATCGACGACTCGCGAACCGTGCGCGAAGTCGTCGAAGAGGCGGTGCAAGAGACAGTCAATCTGCTGAAAGACTTTGAAGAGATCAACGCCAAGTTTGCCGAAGAGATGTCCGACGAGGAAATGAATAAGCTCCTCGAGCGCCAAGGCGAAGTACAGGAGAAGCTCGATCATCAGGGCGCGTGGGATCTCGATGCGCGGCTGGAGATGGCCATGGATGCGCTGCGCTGCCCGCCGCCGGACACGCCGGTGAAGATTTTGTCCGGCGGAGAACGGCGCCGAGTTGCCTTGTGCCGGTTGCTTTTGCAAAAACCCGACATTCTTCTGCTCGATGAACCGACCAACCACCTCGATGCCGAGTCCGTCGCCTGGCTCGAGCATCACTTGCAACGTTATCCGGGCACGATCATCGCCGTTACGCATGACCGATATTTTCTGGACAACGTCGCCGGCTGGATTCTGGAGCTCGATCGCGGCGAGGGCATCCCGTTCAAAGGCAACTACACATCGTGGCTGGAACAAAAGCAGGAGCGTCTGCGTCAGCAGGAAAAGTCTGAAAGCGAGCGGCAGAAGACGCTGCAGCGCGAGCTCGAATGGATTCGCATGTCGCCCAAAGCACGGCAAGCTAAAGGCAAGGCGCGCATCACGGCTTACGAATCATTGCTCGACCAGGAGGCACAGAAGCGGCGCGAAGATTTGGAGATCCCCATTCCGCCGGGCCCGCGCCTAGGCAATGTCGTGATCGAAGCGGAAGACGTCAGCAAAGGCTACGGCAACAATCTGTTGGTCGACGACATGACCTTCAAACTGCCACCCGGAGGCATCGTTGGCGTGATCGGTCCCAACGGCGCCGGCAAGACCACGTTATTTCGCATGGTCACGGGACAGGAGCAGCCCGATAAGGGAAAGATCCGCATCGGTGAAACCGTCGCCCTGGCTTATGTCGATCAGAGCCGCACGCTCGATCCAAAGAAATCGATTTGGGAAGAGATCAGCGGCGGTGCGGATTTATTGAAAATCGGCGCCCGCGAACTGAACTCGCGCGCCTACGTGGCGCGCTTTAATTTTTCCGGCACGGATCAGAAAAAAAGAGTGGGAGCGCTGTCGGGAGGCGAACGCAATCGGGTTCATCTGGCCAAGATGTTGAAAGAGGGCGCCAACGTCTTGTTGCTCGACGAACCGACCAACGACTTGGATGTGAACACGTTGCGGGCGCTGGAAGAGGCGCTGGAAAACTTCGCCGGCTGCGCGGTGGTGATCTCGCACGATCGCTGGTTTCTCGATCGGATCGCGACGCATATCCTCGCCTTCGAAGGCGACAGCAAGGTCGTCTGGTTCGATGGCAACTATTCAGAATACGAGGCTGATCGGAAGGCGCGGCTTGGCACCGAAGCGGAGCAGCCGCATCGGATCAAGTATCGACCATTGACGCGAGGTTAACGGGACATAATGTCTTTACTTGATCGCTTGGGCGGAAGTCGGTCCAAGCAGCCGTGGATTCCGAATTTCGTCCACTCTTCGGCGCCATTCCAACGCCGCAAAGCATCGAACGTTTGTTTTCAAAGCAGCGCGGCTGGTCCGACCTTTTCGCGCAAGCGATCTCGCCCCTGTAAATCCACTTTTCCGGTCACGACCCGTGAGCTGGCGCCGCTTCTGCGCCACTTATTGAATCCTGCGCGCCACACCCAGACAAGGCAAGTATCCAAGCCCGTCGGCGCTTGACAGGCACGGCGCCTCCGCGCAATTGTACGGTTGGAATGCTATGAAATGTCGAGCGCAGCCATGAGCACCCAAACCCTGGAAGTCGAATTTCCCGTAATGCGCTACGACGTGACCATGCCGCTCCTCGAAGGGCGCGTGGCCGTCGACGGCGTACAGTTGAAGCCGGTCAAATCGTCGTCGATGATCAACAAAGAAGATGTCAAGATGAAAGCCGGCGACTTCGGTCTGATGGATTTAAACATCGGTTATTTCCTGCCGGCCATCGAAGCCGGCTGGGAAATC
>JBEVIO010000175.1:0-7851 GCA_040510635.1 Binatia bacterium
TTTTTCATACCAGCTCAAAAGCTTGCGGCGAATAGTGGAGAAATTCTGCACGGGCATCAATGCAGTTCGGCAATTTTTCAGTTATAAGGCAATGTAATCGAAAACCATCATGAAGGAAACAATTGACGCGCTGTGTTGCCGATCGTCTTCGGACTGCTAACTTCGCTCTGCTTCGCCATTGCGAGTCTGTTGGCTCAGCGCGGCTACTTCGCCGCGCCGGCGCGGTGGGGCGCATGGGTTACGATCGCGGTCAACGCGTTTTTTCTCTTGGCGGCGCACTTTATCTTGCAATCCGATACGCGGCTATTCGCCGCCGATAATTTAATTTTTATCGCGGTTGGCCTCTTCGTGCCCGGCTTAACCCGGGTTTTGAGTTTTCGCGGCATCCGCGCCATGGGCAGCTCGGTCACGTCGACGATCGTCAACACGACGCCGATGTTTTCAACGGTGCTCGCCATTCTCATACTCGACGAGCGGCCGGCGCCGCTGGTCGTGCTCGGCGTAGTGCTGACGGTCGGCGGACTGGTCACGGTTTCTTCGGGCGCCGAGAAAACTTCGTACAAAAAAAGCGAATTGATTTATCCGTTTCTGTGCGCGCTTTTGTTTTCGATGAAAGATGTCGCCGTGCGCTGGGGCCTGGGCGATGGCAGCGGCCAGCCGATTTTTGCTGCCGGTATCGCGGCGCTGACCTCGACCATCGAGATTTTTCTCATCACCCGTTACGTCCAAGGGGAAAAGTTTATTTTGCCGCCGGCGCCGGTGGCGCGCTGGTTTATTGCATCGGGCATCTTCACCGGCGCGTCTTTTTTATTTATGTATTTGGCTTACAGTCTGGAGCGGGTCTCGATCGTCGCGCCGTTGGTCAACAGTTATACGGTCTTTGTCTCGATCTTGACACCGTTCATGGCGCGCCGGATCGAAACCGTCACGGCGCGCAAGTTAGCCGGTGCCGGGCTGGTCGTGGCCGGGATTTTTGCCGTGTCCTTGGGCAAGGATTAGTGTTTCGTCGAAGATCGAGGATGGAAGATCGAAGATAGCGATTTTCGCAAGTGGCCACGTAATACTGGATACTCGCGGGTCGTCAGTTGCCTTTCGTGGATTCGTGCGCCGCTTAGTTTTGTCGCGCGGCCGCGAGTCGCCTTGCCGATTATTCGTCTATCTGTTGGGCCAGATAGTTCTGATAGCCGACTTCGTTGATCTGATGTAGTTGGGTTTCGATCCAGTCGACGTGTTTTTCTTCGTCGACGACAATATCCTCGAGCAGCTCCCGCGAGGCGTCGTCGGATGCTTCGAGGCAGGTCTTGATCCCCGGGCGAAGCACGGTCAACGCGGCGAGCTCTAAACCGAGATCGTTTTCCAACTGTTGCTGGACGCCCGAGCCGACCGAGATTTTATCATAAGCGGTGACATTCGGCATTCCCTCAAGGAATAAAATTCGTTCGATAATACGATCCGCGTGCTTCATTTCCCCGATCGACTCGTCCCATAGAACCTTCTTGAGTTTGCGGTAGCCCCAGTTCTCGCACATCTTGGCGTGGATGAAATACTGATTTATCCCGGTGAGTTCTTTGCGGAGAACCTGATTGAGAACGCTGATGACCTGTTCATTTCCCTTCATGTCGTGCTCCTTTCGACATCGAGAGACTTGTTACTATTTAACAAATTTCAGCGGCCGGCTCCACCCACGGTAACGGTTAACAGGGTCGCGTTGTTTTGGTTGGCAACGGCCACCAACATTGTTTTGCCGTCCTTGCTGTATGCCAAGAGCGTGCTGCCACTGCGTAGGCTCATATTGGGCTGCCAGCCGCGCGCGGGCATTTCCTTTTTATAAAACTCGGCGATTTTCTCGGCGTCCATATCGCCGTGAAACGATGCTTGGCCGGCGCCGACGCCGAAAAAGTTCATCTCAACCGGTTTGTCCGAGCCCCGAGTCATCGCTTTCGGGACCGGAATCGCCACACCAGAAATGGTCTCTTCATAGGAGCCGCCGCAACTCGATGTAGAAACGATCAGCAGCATGGCTACAGCAATAACGCGCGAAACTGAATGACGGGCGGGTTTTCGCATAAGCTTCCTGAAGCCCCGAGGGCATTGCCCCGCGAGCGACGGCGCACGTTCTACGTACTGGAGTCCGGCGGTATTGGCAATCCCAAGAAATACCAAAAAACCAGCAACGCGACGCCCACGAATTCGGGCATAGACGGCGCAATGTGGATCAGCGCGCCGCCGAGCATGCCGCCTAGGGATGAGCCGATGAATCCAAAAAAATTATAGATGCCGCTTGCCGTGCCGCGCCCCGCGGTCGGTATTCGTTGACTGAGAAATGCCGACAGTATCGGTTGATACAGACTGTAGCCGAAGAAGAATGCCGCGCCGCCGAGGTAAAGGAACAGATCGTATTGAGCACCGAACAAATAAACGGCGTAACCGATAGTGGCGGTCAGCCAGCCGATCAAAATCGGTTTGCGAAAACGTTTCTGTTTCTCGGCGCGCCGCATATAAGGAAAAACCAACAACGCGCTGGGTAAAAAAATAATCAAATAAACTCTCCAGAGGTCCGCCCGTCCGACGCCGATAGCGGTCCAGCTCAGCGGATAGGTGAAAAAAAACAGATTGAGCGCGAAGGAAAGCACAAACGCAGCGATATAAATGGGCCTGAGACCGCTATGCGTCAGCATCGGCGCGAGCGCCATCGGCGCTTCGGCTTGTCCAACTCGCCGTCCCACCGGAAACGAAGTGGCGGTGAGAACCATGGAGAAAAACGCGAGGGCCGCGAGCACGTAAAACAATCCGGCCAAACCGATCTGCGCCGCCAGAAAAGGCCCGGCGAGAAGACCGATCATGAACGAGGTGCCGATAGCGATACCGGTGATCGTGTAAGCCTGGGTGCGGACGTTCGGCCGGGTCAAATCGGCCAATGCGGCGAAAGCCACCGAGCCGACGGCTCCGGTGCCTTGCAACGCGCGCGCGAGGATCAGACCATGAATGTCTTTGGCGAGCGCGCAACCGATGCTGCCGATGGCGAAAAGCGCGAGCCCGGCGATCAGCACGGGTTTGCGTCCCCAGCGGTCGCTCGCCCATCCGAGCGGTATTTGAAAGATGCACTGAGTAAGCGCGTAAATCCCGAAAGCCACGCCGGCGAGCGCGGCCGATGCGCCCGGGTACTGCACGGCGTAGGCGCTGAAGATCGGCAACATGAGGAAGATACCCAAGAGTCGCAGAGCGGAAATCAAACTCACGGTGATGATCGGCCCGATTTCTTCTCGAGTAAAAGAGTGAGGCGATTCAGTCAAAATAACGTGTGTGCTCCGTTGCCCTTGAAAATCTTCGGTTCAATCTACACGCTTTGCGGCAAATGGGAAGGGCTCGGCGCGGCGCTTTTTCCGGCGCGGGTTCGCATCGTTAATATTTTTTACGAGGATGGCGGCGTTGACCGGGCGGCGGGCGCATTGGCGGGGCGGGTCGAAGCGGGCAGATCGACGCCGGCGGCGTCGAACGCTTTTTTGAGACGGCGGCGAAACTCGCGGCCCACCGAATGTTGCTGTGATGGTAGCGTCTTGAAGCGCGCCTTGATGACGACGGCGGTGTCAGTAAAAGCGTCGACGCCGAAAATTTCGATGGGTTCCAACATTACCCGGCCGTATACGGCATCTTGTTTCAGCTCGTCGGCGACCCGGCGCATGATGTCGCTTACTCGGTCGGGATCTTCGCGGTAGGAGATGGCAATATCGATGACGTAACCCGACCAGTCCAGGGTGGCGTTGGCGAGCGTGTTGATCGCGCCGTTGGGAAAAACATAAACCACGCCGTTTTGATCGCGCAATACGATGGTCCGAAAAGTGACTGCCTCCACGAGCCCGGCGGTGCCGTTGATAATTGCCGAATCACCGACGCGAATCTGATTTTCCAATATTAGAAAAAAGCCGCTCACCAAGTCGCGCACTAAATGCTGCGCGCCAAACCCGACGGCGAGGCCGACGACGCCGGCGCCGGCGAGGATCGGACCGATGTTGATACCGAGTTGGCTGAACGAGGTGAGCACGGCGATAAACCATAAAAAGCCGCAACTGATGGTCCAAAGCACGCCGAACAAAGTCTTGACGCGTTTTGCTGCGGCGCCCGGAACCATTTCGGTTTTCTCGGTAGCATGGATCACAAATGCTTCCAGCCGATAAAACGCCGCGCGCATCAATTTCATAATGACGTAGGCGACCGCGACGATCAGTGCGATCCCGATGATGCTTTGCGCGGCGTCGAGCGCCATGGACAAGAGTCGATCAACGAATGATTCCCAGGCGTGAACGGTCATAGCCGATTCCTCCTTGAAGTCCGCCGCAAAAATTTGCACGGCCTGGTGTTCTTGTCGCAAATCTCGACCGAAGAAGCCAGCGCGGCGAAAAGGGTGCGGGGCATTTAGGGTTTGAGAAATTTCTTGACATATTATCGGGCTAGGATAGATTTCTGCGGCGAATAGAACGGGAGGATTTATGCGTAAGGCGGCAGCGCTCGCGTATTCGTTAATTTGGCTTACAGGCTTTATAGCGCATCAAGCGTCGGCCGGTTCGGCGCCGGACAAGATCAAATTTCCTTACTCGCCCATTTCCTGGAATAGCCTCCCCTGGTGGATGGCGAAGGATGCCGGCCACTTCGAAAAAAACGGTTTGGACGTGGATTTGTTTTATGAGGGAGCATCGTCGGCGATCGTGCAGGCGATGCTCGCGGGCGAAGCGAACTTTGCCGGCTTGGCCGGGCCGTCGGTGGTGAGCAACGTCATCAGCGGCGGCGACGTAATTCAGATTGCGGCCGTGGTGAAGACGTTCACGGTTCCTATGTATTCAGCGCCGGCGATCAAAGAGGCGGGACAATTGAAAGGACAAAAAGTTGCCGTCAGCCGTTTCGGTTCAATATCCCATATTGCGGCGCTGAACATCTTTCAAAAGGCCGGCGTTACCGGCGCGACGATCTTGCAGTCCGGCGGCACGCCGGAATCGGCGGCGATGCTGATGTCCGGCGCGGTCGCCGCCGCCATGGTGCCACCGCCGCAGAGTTTGATGCTCAAAGAGAAAGGGTTCAACGAGCTAGTCGGCGTCAAGCAATTCCGCGAGTGGAATATCCCGGTAGTCGAAAATGGCGTGGCCGCCCGCCGTGGATTTGTCGAAAAAAATCCGAGCATCGCCAAACGCTTTATTCGCGCCGCGTTCGAAGGCATACGAACGATCTACGACAATAAAGAACTGGCGATGAAGATCCTGGCGAAATACACCAAGGTCAACGATGAAAAGATCCTCGAAGAAAGCTATCGATTTTCCGTCGACGCGCTGAGCAAAGAAGGATTCATGCCGCCGGAAGCGTTTACCGCGCTGGTCGAGCAACTCGTGAGTCAGAAATCGATCGACGAAGCGGCAAGCAAGAAGTTGCCGGTGACGGCGTACTTCGATAATAGATTCGTCAATGAGCTGGAGAAAGAAGGGTTTTTCAAAAAGTTGTGGCGGTGATGGCTCTCTCTAGTTTCGCGTCGGTGTGCCGAAACCGACCGCCGAAAACCTTCTAGATTCGCCTCTCACTTGGCAGGTTAAGAAGCGTTTGGCATCCCGCCGCCAAATCGCTTAAAATCCGCGAAAACCGGGAAAAGTTCAACATTCCTCGTGATCACCGAAGCCGACACTTGTAGAAAATACGTCCTGCCGAAACTCTACGCCGCCGGTTGGAACGATGACCAGATCAGCGAACAAAAGAGTTTTACCGCTAGCATAAAGTCCCGCGCATAGCGCAAAGATAAACGGCTCGTTTTGCAGGCCGGCGGCGGGCTTTAGTGCCAACCACAAGGATGCGCCCGTCGTCAGAGAACAATTATCCTACCCGATGGAACCCAACCCCTTCCTCCAACGTTTTGCGATCGTTTACAGCAAGCGGCCGCCGGGCATGTGGGGGAAGGCGCTCATTTCGTGGGCAGGACCCATGGGTTGAACTTTGCACAAGTAGTCGGAGGTCAGTTGATCGAGACGGGTGATGCCGAGCAATCCCATGGTGGTTACGATTTCGTCTTTCAATATTTCGAGAACCCGTATCAAACCCGCTTGACCGGCGGCGGCGAGTCCCCAGCCTTGAAGTTTGCCGATGGCGACGGCACGCGCTCCCAGCGCGATGGCCTTGAGCACATCGCTGCCGCGGACGATGCCACCATCGAGCACGATCTCGGCGCGGCCGCGCACCGCATCGACGATTTCCGGCAGCATCTCGATAGTGGCGCGCCCGTGATCGAGCTGGCGTCCGCCATGGTTGGAGACGTAGATTGCGCTGACGCTATGTTCCACGGCCAAGGCGGCGTCCTCGGCTGTCGCCACACCCTTTAGAATGAAGGGCAGTCCGGCTATCTGCTTAATGGCGTCTAATGTTTCCCAAGTCAGGCCCGCGCGATACTCATAGCCGGTGCCGCGGCGACTCGGAGGCAGCCAGCGGTCCATCATCTGCCGCTCCCGATGACCGTAGTGCGCCGTGTCGACGGTCAGGCAGAGCGCCGAGTATCCGGCCCGCTTGACACGAGTCAAAAGACTCTCGACCCATTTTAAATCTCCCTGGACGTAGAGTTGAAATATTTTCGGATTACGGCTGGCCGCGGCGATTTCTTCGAGACTGGGTTGGGTCACGGAGCTGACAAAGTTGATGGTACCGAACTTTTCTGCGGCTCTGGCGACCGCGACTCCGCCCTCAGGCGTGATGGACTGTAACGAGCCGATGGGCGCTAGCATGACGGGAATTGAGAGTTTGTGTCCGAGAAAAGTGATCGAAGCATCGATCTTGGATACATCAATGAGCACGCGGGGACGAAAAGCGAGACTGTCGAGGCCGAAGCGATTGCGGCACATGGTGGTTTCGGACTCGGCGCCGCCGGTCAGATAATGCCAGACGTTTTGCGTCAGATTGCGTCGCGCCGCCATAATGATTTCTTGATTGGTAACAAAGTCCAAGGCCATAGTTTCATCCCTCAGAATAGGTCTTTGCGCCGTTGCGCCATATATTCGAGAGGCTAGGAGAAGAACGAATCACGGATTTTCTGAAGCCATTGATCGTTGGCGATAATCCGTACGAAATTTGTCTGAACCAACGATTCAATTGTCTCCGAAGTTGAATGCCGCAGCTCGGCGACCGTGTTGACGACGTCTCTGATCGCCGCCGGCATTCCGATCTCGTCATTTTTCTTCAACCATCTCAGTGCACCGGGGTTGTCGGTTTCCGTTAGGAGTAGATGATCCGGAACCGCTTTGGCGATGGATTTTATGTAATCCGAATAGAGCACTTCGACGCCGATGGTGAAGTAGCAGCCGAAATCGATCATCGCGCGCAGGATGTCCATTGGCCCCGAGTACCAATGAATGATGGCACGGCGCACATCGTACGTTTCCAATAGATCGAGAATTTCTTTTTCGCCGGCTTTGGTGTGCAGGTTGACGAACTTGTTCTGCTCGGCGGCGGCGGCGATGAAATATTCCAGGACTTTTCGTTGCGCGGGATAGGTCGACGTGTCTTTGACCCAGTGAAAGTCGAGGCCGATCTCGCCGATGGCGGGGCTTGCGTCGATGTAGCGGTCAATTTCCGAGAGGCGATCGGCATATTCCGCGGCGCGACGCGGATGGATGCCGAAGGTTGGCAAAACAAGATTTGAGCGCTTAGCGATCTCTTGCAACTCAAGATAGGACGGCACGTCCATCGCGGTGGCGACGGTGAAGATTTGTTCGGTCTCGATTTCCTTCAGGGCGTCGTCGAGTCGGTCGCCGTATTTATCCAAGTGGACGTGAGCGTCGATGAGCATAATTGCTTATCGGCCTAACAGCAGGGCGTTGCTACTGTCAA
>JBEVIO010000176.1:0-3793 GCA_040510635.1 Binatia bacterium
GTGATCGTCGCCGGTCAAGGCGCCGCTCTGGACGGTTCGAGTTTTGTGGCGGTGCAGCTCTGGGTGCACGACTTCAAGGCGTTCGACGCCATGTCGAGCATAGATCAGGACAACGCGATCGGACGGCGCAAAAGCGACAATAAAGAGTTAGTGGATGCTCCCGCCTCGTCGCACGTGAAGCGCACGGCGCAAGAGAGCTTCGTGCCCGAAGCCTTTGTTTTGCGCCGCTCGATGCCTTGGGCCGAGGGCATGCGCGGCGGACTCAACTTCGTCGCCTTCGGCAAATCTTTCGACGCCTTCGAAGCGCAATTAAAAAGAATGGTCGGCGCCGAAGACGGCATCACCGATGCGCTGTTCAAGTTTACCCAGCCGGTTTCAGGAAGCTATTTCTGGTGTCCGCCGATCACTCGCGCTAAACTAGACTTAAGCGCGTTGGGTTTTGCTTCTTAGCCTTGCCCGCACGAACGGTCCGCCCGCCGATGGCCTTCGCGCGCGACCGCGCGCCACTCTGAACCCTATGTACGTTCCATCACATTTCGCTGAAAACCGCATCGAGGTTCTTCATCAGTTGATCCGCGCGCGGCCGCTCGCCACCTTGGTGACGTTGAACGCCGAGGGCTTGAACGCCAATCACATTCCCTTCGAGATCGATCCCGATCCGCCGCCGTTGGGGACCTTGCGCGGCCATGTGGCCCGCGCCAATCCGGTTTGGCGCGCTTTTTCGCGAGAGGGCGAGGCGCTGGTGATTTTTCGCGGCCCACAAGCTTACATCTCGCCGTCGTGGTATCCCAGCAAGACCGAGAGCGGCGAAGTGGTGCCGACCTATAATTACATCGTCGCACACGGTTACGGCGAAATGAAAATTGTTGACGAGCGCGAGTGGCTGCGCAGTTTGGTCACCCGGTTGACGAACCGCTTCGAGGCCGGCGGGGAGGCGCCGTCGCAAGTGACCGACGCGCCGGCAGTATTTATCGACAAGCAACTCGGCGCCATCGTCGGTGTCGAGATTGCGCTGACGAAATTGATCGGCAAGTGGAAAGTCAGTCAGAATCGACCGGCCAAAGACCGCGCCGGCGTGCTGCAACACTTGAGTGAATCGACCGACGCGGAATGTGTGGCGATGGCACCGTGGGTGAAGGATAAAGCGCCGGCATGAGCGCTCGCCGAATATTTTCACCGCAGCGCGATCGGTTCGAACGCGGAAATCCACGCCATGTTCAGGTTTTCCGCCGAGCACAGATCCTGCCGACGATCGAGCAGCATCCAATGTTCCAATTGCCGCTCGATCGCGTGCGGGCGAATGAGAATTGAGGAGTTTGCTGCATCGATGATGACGTCGGTTTACATCGTGCTCTGCGTGGCTCTGTTGCTCGTAACCTTTGGCCGCGTCGTGTTTCGCACCGCGCCGAAGGGCATCGATTGGGCGCTCGAGGTCGCGTTTATTCGCCTCGATTTTCCGCCTGGGCAGCGGCTGGTAGCGCAACAACTGGCCGCCGGCCTCGCTGAAATCGTCGGCATGAAGATCAAGCAACTGAGGCCCGAGCATAACTTGAGCCAGATAGCCGAATGGACCGACAATCATATTTACGCCAAGGATTTGATCACTCTCTTCGTGGTTGCATTCAGCGTGCGCTGTGATCCCGATACGACTTTTCGCGATTTAGTGGAAAAGGTCGCGGTAAAAAAAGCCGAACACCACGGCGCGTTGGCGGCGCTGAGCGATAGCGGCGCCTAGACGCCTAAAAGATTGTCAGCGAGGAGGTCCAGCCGTGAAGATGAAAAAATCAGCGGGGCTCGCCGCCGCAGCGGCGAGCGCGGCATGGTTGCTTTGTGCGACGGCGCAAGCCGGACAGGTATCGCGTTTTCACCTCGAAGAAGCGACGATCGCCGACGTCCATCGCGCGATCCGCGCCAAGCAGCTCACCGCGGCACAGTTGGTGCAGCACTATTTCAAGCGCATTGAAGCGTACAACGGAACCTGCGTCAAAGGCGGCATCGATGCGGCGACCGGATTGCAGTTGGGCGAGATCACGCCGGTCGAAAACGCCGGACAGTTAAACGCCTACATGACTCTGAACGTTCGCGGTAAGCGCTCGAAGACCGATACGGCCGATAATGATCCTAAACTTCCCGATGCCTTGGAAGTTGCCCGGGCGCAGGATGCGTATTTTGCGCGCACGGGAAAATTCGTCGGTCCGCTGCACGGAATTCCCGTCGCGATCAAAGATAACTACGACACCGTGGATCAGCGCACGACCGCGGGCGCGGCGGCGGATTACGCCAACGACAAACCGCCGATGGATGCAACGATGGTGGCAAAGTTGCGCGCCGCGGGCGCGATTATTCTCGGCAAAACCAATCTCGACGAGTACGCACCGGCGGGAATCGCTCGCAGCGGTTTAGGCGGGCAAACTTGCAATCCATACGACACCAAGCGCATTCCCGGCGGCTCGAGCGCCGGCTCCGGCGCGGCCGTGGCGGCCAACCTGGCAATCTGCGCCCTTGGCACCGACACGTCCGGTTCGGTGCGCTTTCCCGCGGCGGTCAATAGCCTTGTCGGTATGCTCGCGACCCAAGGCGCGGTCAGCCGCGCCGGCATTGTGCCGCTGTCGTTCAGCCGCGATCGCGGCGGGCCGCTTTGCCGCACCGTCGAAGATACGGCGGTCATGCTGGAAGTCGTAACGGGATACGATCCGAGGGATCACATCACTTCGGTGACGTACGGCAAGAAGCCGATCGCTTACCGCAATTACGCCAACAAAAAATCCCTGGCGGGCAAACGATTGGGAGTAGTGCGTGAGTTCATGGTCGAAGCGACTCTAGCCGATCGCGATAGCATCCGCGTCGCCAACGAGGCGATCGCCGAAATGAAGAAGCTTGGCGCGACGATCGTCGATCCGGTCAATGTTCAAGCCGTCATCGCCGATCTGGTCCCTTATCTCGAGCCGAGTATTTTGACCCAGAGTTTCCCAGCGAGCACGCCGAGCGGCGCCAAGCCGATCGATCAGGCTGTCCTGATCGCCGCCGACCCGAAGCTGCTCCCCGGCGGTCCGCGCGGTGTTAACCTGCGCATGCTCGCAGCGCAGCGACGCGGCGAAGAAGCCCGCTACGCGCTCAATCGTTATTTGCGCGAGCGCGGCGATGCCAAATTTAAAACCGTCGAGGACATGTTTGCAACGCCGACGTTTCTCGGCGACAGCGAAATTCTCAAAGCCGCCTTCGGCGAGACGGCCAAGACCGGAGATACGCCGGCGCATACCAACCACACCCTGCGCATCCAGACGCTGCAAAAAATTCTTTACAAAGTGATGGCGGACAATAAGCTCGACGCGCTGGTCTATGTCTATTCGACGATCCCGCCGAATATTATTTTGGCGAGCCGCCAGGCCGCCACTTACAATGCCGGTACCGAACCACGACTGCTCAAGGCGGGCACGGAACTTTCGGATCCGAATTTTCTTCCCGGCGAGCAGATTCTCAAGACAGACTTGGATCTTTATCGCGGCGCGGGCGGCAGTTGGGCGGTGAATTTAAGTCCGGTGAGCGGCTTTCCCGCGATCGTCGTGCCGGCTGGGTTTACCAAAGAAGTTTACGACCGCGTCCCCGATGCCAAGGATCCTAACGGCAGCACGTTGGTGGGACCGAAGCCGGACCAGCTCCCGGTGGCGATGGAATTTCTCGGCCGGCCGTTCGAAGAAGCGACGCTGTTCGAGATAGCTTCGGCTTACGAAGCCGGCACCAAACATCGGCGCGCGCCAAAAGGCTTCGGACCTCTAAAAGGCGAGCCGTGAGC
>JBEVIO010000177.1:0-8181 GCA_040510635.1 Binatia bacterium
AGCAATATCGCGTTTCGCTCGGTGGCAAATTCCGTCGTGCAAATGGAGACGCCGCCGCATTTGTTGGGCCGCATGCTCAGCTTGTTTTTCATGGACAAAGGCATGTGGTCCTTTGGCACACTGTTTATCGGCAGCGTCGCCCACTTGGTCGGCACGCCGAAGGCAATCGCCATTTCAGGTCTGGGTTGCGCTCTTGCCGCATCCTGGCTGCTCTACCAGCAACGTCAGGTGCGCGAAAGGCAACCCCTCGAAAGCTTAAAGCGCCGCGTCGTGCAGTAAGCGCGCCGCCTCTTCCGGCGCGACCGAATTCATATACATGCCCGAGCCCCACTCGAAACCCGCGGCGCGTGCAATCTGCGGCAGGATCTCGATGCGCCAGTGGTAGTAGCGAGTCGTGCTTTGATGCGGCGGCTTTGAGTAGATCACGTAATTGAACGGCGGCCGGTCGAGGGCTCGGTTCAGCCGCGAAATGAAATCGCTGAGGAATTGAGCCAGCGCCGCAATATCTTCATCCGTGCTCTGTTCGAAAGCTGCCACATGATTTTTTGGCAATATCCAAGCTTCGTAGCTAAAACGCGGCGCGAAAGGGCAGAACGCAATGAATTTGTCTGATTGCGACACCAGACGCTCGCCACAATTCACTTCACGCTGAACAATTTCGCAAAAAATACAGCGGGCCGTTGAGTCATAGTGTTTTTTTGCCCGGGTGAGTTCGTCGGCCGCCGACTGTGGCACAATGGGCAAGGCGATCAACTGCGAATGCAAATGCTCCAAGGTCGCGCCGGCGCGCTCGCCTTGGTTTTTGTAGAGGAGCAAATAACGCCAGCGTGGATCACCGCCTAAAACGCGCATGCGCGCGCGGTAGGCGCGTAAAATGTCCGTGCATTGATCGATATTGAGCGCGCCCATGTTGATTTCGTGGTCGGGACTTTCGATGATCACCTCGTGAATCCCGAGCCCATTGAGCGATTCATAAAAGGAGTCTTTTTTTGCCGTCGAAGCGCCGTTATCTTCCAGCGCCGGGTACTTGTTGGGAACCACGCGCACGGTCCAACCTGGTTTATTGGCATCCGAATGATTTTCCCGTAGAGCCCAGACCTCGGGCGGCGTGAGCGCTTCGTTGCCGGGGCAAAAAGGACATGGCTCGCCGTGCGCCGGCCCGTTACCGGCGCCATGCTGTCGTGGCCGCTTCGACCGCGCTGCGGCGATAATGACCGAGCGGCCGGTGATCGGATCCCACCTGAATTCCGGCATATGTTTTATAACGGTCGCACGTGTGCATTCAGCGACTGCGGTCAACGACTGGTAGAAAGCCCTTGGCGTAAAAGTAAAATTCCGAAGATCCCTGGCGTGTGGCGTCCGGTTTGGTCCGTTGCACGGCGGAAAAGTATTTTTTCAGCTCAGCCGTAAAGCCATGCAGATCGTTGCTGATGAAACTCTTGATAAGCAATGAACCGCTGAGCCGCAGCAATTGGATAGCGACCTCGAGAACCGCCTTATTGAGCTCCAGGCAGCGCGCCAAGTCGGCGTCGCGAATGCCGCTTAGTTTCGGCGCTAGATCGGATAACACGCAGTCTGCTGGTCCGTTCAAGACCGCTTTAATTTGCTCTTGAATCTCATTCCTCGCCATATCGCCCTGAAGTAAAATAATATTACGTTCACGAAAAGGTTGGATCGTTTGTAAATCCACGCCGATGATTTTGCCGTTTTGACCGACTGTCTTGGCGGCGACCTGGAGCCAGCCGCCGGGCGCGGCGCCGAGATCGACGACCGCATCGCCGGGCTTGAGCAGACGATAGCGCTGTTGCAGCTCGAGTAACTTATAGGCGGCGCGTGAGCGGTAACCTTCTTGCTTGGCTTTTTTGTAGTAACTATCGCGGGGATTGTAGGCCATCGCGGTTGGTTTGAATCGGGCTTTTGGACATTGTGCCAGTTTTCAGCGGCGAAAAAAAAGCCCAGCCTCGAAGTCAGGCTGGGCTTGAAAACAGAAATTTTTGACCCGTGTCAGCGTGCTCCCTGGACCTGAAATTCCACCCGACGATTAACCGCTCTTGCCCACTGGGCGTCTTGATCGATCAAAGGTTTGCTCTCGCCAACGCTAGCAGCCGACATACGATTGGGGTCGATCCCCTGGGCCGAAAGCTCCTTCATTACGACCTGAGCGCGCCGCTGACCTAACTTCTGGTTGTACTCCTCAGTGCCGGCTGCGTCGGTGTGGCCTTCGATCACAACGGTCAGATCAGCTTTTTCCTTGAGCCGCTGCGCCGCGACGTACACCTGCCCCTTACCAAGGTCGGTAAGTTCGGCGGAATCAAAACGAAAGGCGACATCCGGAAAGACGATCTTTTCGACTTCGATGATTTTCGGGACTTCTTTGACGACGATTTTTTCTACGGGTACCTGGACGATTTTTACAGTTTCTGGCGCGGCGGCGGGTGCGGTGGCTTGCGGCTGCGGCTGAGCGGCGGGTTTGACCGGAACTTTTTTAGGCATTCCATAATCTTGCAGCGGTTGTGGCTCCGCCAAAACCGGCGGGTGCGGATTATGACCAAAAAAGGCTTCCAGCTGCGGGGTTGCGCTCACAAGGAAGTGAAACGGGCGAAAGATCGTCCATTCCGCGAGCCAACCGACAGGGTAGAATAGATACGCGGTAACGCGTAACGGGTTGGACTGGCTGTCGTCATACTCGTCAGGCGCGGCTTGCGCTGAGCTGGTCAGCAGAGTGACAACGAAAAACAGCCCTACAATGAACGACCGCTGCATCTTCATGAGCATCCTCCTTAAGGAGACCAAGTTTAGGCCCTGCCGGGCTTTTTGTCAAATTTACTTCGCGCTCATGCCGGCTTCGCTTGCTTGTAAGCGCCGACGCCATAGTTTAAGAAAAAACATCGCCGTTGGCGCTAGTAAGTAAATGGTTCGACTATTGGGCGCGACGATGGAGGTGACGAAGCGATGGGTGTTACGAGCACAAAGAACGGCCGGTCAATCTCGATCACCTGGGAGCGACCGCCGTTAAATGTCTTTGATCTCAAGCTCTTGCGTGAGCTGGACCAGGCGCTGACGATCTGCGCGCAGGATGGTGAAGCGGATGTGATCGTATTTCAGGGCGCCGGCGCGCGCGCCTTTTCGGCAGGCGTCGACATTCGCGATCACAGCCGAGAAAAAGTTCCCGAGATGCTCGACGCTGTTCATGGAGTCATTCGCAAACTGCTGGCGTTGCCGCAGGTCACGGTGGCCGCGGTCCGCGGCCTTTGTTTGGGCGGCGGTTGCGAAGTCGCGAGCTCGTGCGATTTAATCATTGCCAGCGAGGAAAGTTTGTTTGCCACCCCGGAGATTCTCGTCGGTTGTTACCCGCCGGTGGCGCTAGCGCGCTTCTCGCAATTGATCGGCTATCATCGCGCGGCCGAGATGATTCTCACCGGCCGGCGTTTCTCCGCACGCGAAGCGCAGACGTTCGGACTGATCAATCGCGTCATTGACGCGGAGCAATTTGCTGCCGGCTTGAGCGCGCTCTTGGACGAACTATCGAACAAGAGCGGACGAGTTTTACGTCTGACCTTGAAAGGCTTGCGCGAGATGTCGCTCGGCGGCTTCGATCAAGCTCTCAAACGTTCCGAAGAAATATATGGTCGCGAGCTCCTGCAGACCGCAGACGTCGAAGAAGGAGTGCGCGCGTTTTTAGAAAAACGCGCGCCAATATGGCGCCACCGCTAGCCGGGTTCGCCAATTCGGCTCCCCTTCGCCCGAGATTATCAAGGCCCGGGGCATATGTTACTTTTGACTGAATGGCCGATTTTGAAGTCAAGATTGCCACCGATGCGCGCGAAATCGAGCAAGCTCAGCGGCTCCGATTCAACGTCTTTAACCTAGAACTTCATAAAGGATTGGCGTCGTCGTACGAGCACGGCTTGGATATCGACGAATTCGACCCCTATTGCGATCATTTGATTGTCCGGGAATTGCGCAGCGGCGATATTGTCGGTACTTACCGCCTGCTTCGCGGAGCGCAATCGCGTCGTCACATCGGCTTTTACTCCGAGCAAGAATTCGATCTGACGCGAATTAAAACACTGGACGGCGAATTGATGGAGCTCGGCCGCTCGTGCGCGCGTAAAGACTTTCGCGACCGAGCGCTGATTCCGCTCATGTGGGAGGCGATCGTCGAGCAGATTGGCAAGCATCATGTGCGCTATCTTTTTGGTTGCGGCAGCCTGTACACGACGGATATCGCTGAAGTCAGCGCGATGTTTTCGCTGTTTAAAAATAAATATTATGCGCCCGAGATCTATCGCGTTCAGCCGGTAAAAAAGTGTCAGTTCGCCGGCATGGCGGATACGGTTGCGGTCGCCGACGAGCAGGCGCTGTTTCAAAAGTTGCCGAGCTTGATCAAAGGCTACCTCCGCATCGGCGCCTTGGTGTGCGGGCCGCCGGCGTTGGACAAGGAATTTGGCACGGCGGATTTTTTTTTGCTGTTGGATTTCGCTAGCCTCAAAGGAGAGTATCTCAAACGACTCGGCCTCGGCGACTTCAAGGTGAGCGATGCGCCTGCTTAAATTTGCCGCTTTTCTATCCCTGTGGGTGGTCTTTTTCGTTCTGGTGGCAATCGTGCATTTATGGATCTCGATTCTTGGGCTGCCCAATCGTTGGAAAATCCTCAGCCGCCTCAACCGCAATTATACCCTTTTGCTGCGCTTGATTCTCAACATCAAAGTGACGATCGCGGGCGATGAGGGCCAGTTGGAACGCGGCGGTTACGTCGTTATTGCCAACCACGTCAGCTACGTCGACGGCATCGTGCTCGGCAGCATCTTCCCGATTGTTTTCGTGTCGAAACGCGAGGTTAAAAAATGGCCGATCGTCGGTCAGTGGAACGTGCTCTGCGGGACGATTTTTATCAACCGGCAAAGAAAAAACGAAGTGGGTACAATGGTTTGCGAGATGACGCGCAAGCTCAGGCAAGAAGCGAATGTACTTTTATTCCCCGAAGGCACGTCGACCAACGGTGGAAAAATGCTGCCGTTTCAAACCGTGCCCTTGGCGGCGCCGCTGCGCAGCCGATCGATCATCCTGCCAGTGAACCTGGCATATCAAACGATCGATGAGCAGCCGGTCACGGCAGCGAATCGCGATTTTGTTTATTGGTACGGTGATATGGACTTCGTCACCCATTTTTGGAATCTTCTCGGCCGGCGCGGTGTCGAAGTGCTAGTGACCCTCCATCCGAAGATCGAATGTTTCCGCTACGCGGACAATTCGGCGGGTCGAAAAAAACCGGCCGAGGATTGCTACAATCGCGTCCTCGGCCGAGTCAGAGGGAAAGATTTATTTCTTGAGGATGCGGCGATAACACGGACGAGCCGTCGACGTTACTCTCCAGTTAACTGCTTTTTGATGTTTTCGACGAATTCTTTCAACATGGCATCGGCTTTTTTGCGGATGATTGGCTGGCCAAACTCACCGATCTTGCCCAAAATATTCACGTCCGTTTCAACCATCAACGCGGTTTGATTCGCGCCCAAGTCTTTGAGCGTCATGGTGGTCTTCCCATTGACTGCACCCGCAGCCATGCGATCCTTCGCCTCGGCGCGTAACGCGGCGCGCCAGTCGGTTTTGTTTTGCTCTTCGAGGATGATTTTACCTTGCAGGTTCAACTTGATCGGTCCGACGCGGACCGTCAATGCGCCCTCGTAAGTCGTGTCGTCGATTTTACTGACCGATTCGACCCCAGGCAATGACTTCGCCACCTTGGGTACATCCATTAAGAAATCCCAGAGCGGCTCGCGCGCCACGGGAATCTCTGCAGTTTGGCTGAATTTCACCGTCTTTTGCCTTTCTTTGTGACTTTCTTTTTTGCCGGTTTGGCCTTGGCCGCCACCTTGGCTTTTGATTGTTGGCGAATATCAGCAAGCGCTTTCTCGAGCGCGCGCCGGACAAACACCGCTGCCATGTCCTTTTTGTAAGCCGCCGAGCCGCGAAAATCGCTCACCGGATCGACCGCTTCTTTGGCTTTTTCGCCGGCTTCGGCAAACGCTTCCGTTTTCAAGGGCTGACCGCGCAGGACGGCTTCGGCCGCAGTGGCCCGGATCGGCGTAACGCCGACGCTGCCGAGCGCAATGCGCACTTCGGCGATCGTCTTGAGAGTCTTGTCGAGAGTCAGAACGGCGGCCGCGGACACCGTGGCGTAATCGTCGGCGGTCCTCGGCAAAAACTTAATGTAGGCCGCGCCCGTGTTGGGCAACACCTTCGGCACCATCACTTCGGTGATGATCTCGTCGGGGTTGAGTACGGTTTCGTAATAATCCTTGAAAAACTCATCGAGCGGAATCGTTCGACTGCCGTTCGGCGAGGTCGCCTTTACGGTCGCGCCGAGGGCGATGAGGCTGGGTGGCGGGTCCATATTGGGATCGGCATGCGCTAGACCGCCGCCGACCGTCGCCATATTGCGCACACGTAGGGTGGCCACGTGGTGGTAGGTTGCGGCGAGCATGGGCAAGCGCCGGCGCACGAGCGCCGAGTCTTCCACGGCCCGATGCGTAGCGAGACCGCCGATGCTTAAGCCGCCATCTTTGACTTCAATGCCGTTCAGACCGCGCACGGAACCGAGACTGACTAGGCAGGTCGGCCGCACCAAGCGCTGCTTCATCATGATCACCAACGCTGTGCCGCCGGCGATGAGCTTGGCGTCGGCGCCGAATTCCTTCAGCGTCGAATGAACTTCCTTGAGGTTTTTCGGAGTGCGATATTCGAAAGGTATCATGGGTATAATCCTTATTTGGTGAATTGGTGAGCTTTCTCAATCGACTCGATGATCTTGTAGTAACCGGTGCAGCGGCAAAGATTGCCCATCATCCAATCTTTAATCTCGTCTTCGTTGGGTTTGGGTTTTTCTTTGAGTAGAGCCGTCGCCGCGACCACTTGGCCCGGTGTACAAATGCCGCATTGGAAACCGCCGTACTGGATGAAGCTTTTTTGTACCGGATTGAGCTCGCCGTTCTTCGCCAAACCCTCTACCGTCGTGATGTCACGGCCTTCCACCATCACCGTCAAAGTCAAGCAGGCACTGATCATGTCCCCGTCCATCAGGACGGTACAGGCGCCGCACACGCCGACGCTACAGCCTTCTTTCGTGCCGGTTAAGCCGAGATCGTAACGCAAGCAATCAATGAGCAGGCGATTGGTCGGGACATCCACCTCGACCCTCTTTCCGTTGACGCGAAATTTGATCTTCTTATTCATCGCTGATCCTTTCTGTCGTTCTGTGGCGCGGAATTTTAAATGCAGCTAGGTAAGACCCACCAGGGCTCTCTTATAGAAAGAAATTTCCCAAACTGCAAGCCGTTCATCGGCAAAAAATAGCGAAAACCATAGCGAATTTACGCAGCAGTCTAAGCTCCGCGGCGGCGCCCGCCGCCGTCAGCGATGGCTCAGTGAAATAATCGCGCTGCGTCAAAAAATTTTCAAAATTTAATGACCGTGCGGATACTTTTGCCTTGGTGCAGTAGATCGAACGCTTCGTTGATGCGCGCCAACGGCAAGGTGTGCGTGATCATCGGCTCGACTTGGATCTCGCCGGCGAGATACTTCTCGACGTAATCCGGCAACTGGGAGCGGCCTTTCACGCCGCCGAAAGCCGTGCCACGCCAAACCCTGCCGGTCACCAGCTGAAACGGCCGGGTGCTGATTTCTTCACCGCCGCCGGCGACGCCGATGATGATCGATTCGCCCCAGCCTTTATGACAGCATTCGAGCGCCGCGCGCATGGTCTGGACGTTGCCGATGCATTCAAACGAGTAATCGACACCGCCGTCGGTCATCTCAATGATCACTTCCTGGACTGGCCGGCCACTCGCTTGCGGCACGATAAAATCGGTGGCGCCGAGATTTTTTGCCATCTCGAACTTGGCGTGATTGGTGTCGACGGCGATGATGCGCTCCGTCTTCGCCATAACGAGTCCTTGGATCACGCTCAGTCCGATGCCGCCGAGGCCGAATACGGCGGCAATGGAACCTGGCCGCACTTTCGCAGTATTCAAAACCGCGCCGATGCCGGTGGTGATGCCGCAGCCGAGCAAGCAGACCTTGTCCAGCGGCGCAGCCGGATTGATCTTGGCCACGGCGATTTCCGGCAGCACGGTATATTCGGAAAAGGTCGACGTGCCCATATAATGAAAAATCGTCTTG
>JBEVIO010000178.1:0-3567 GCA_040510635.1 Binatia bacterium
GATCGCCCAATGGTTCGTGCGCAAGCGCGGCCGAGCGATGGGCATCGCCAACTTGGGCACGGGCCTAGCCAAGCTCAGTATTCCTTTGATCGCCGCATCCTTGTTTGTCCTGATCGGTTGGCGCGGCACGTGGACCGTCTTCGGTATCGTCGCACCGCTCTTGGTCACGGCGCCGGCGTTGATCTTCATACGCCGCAGACCGGAAGACATGGGGCTTCGCCCCGATGGCGATCCGCCTCATCAAAAATCCGATAAGTCACCAGAGACCAGCGCCCCGCCATCAACCACGCAACCGCGAAACCTAAGACCTGAAAGATCGTGGACTCGAGCCGAGGCGATCTGCGCACCGACTTTTTGGCTCCTCGTCGTCACCTTCGGTATCGCCAGCGTCGGCATCGCCGGTCTCAATCTGCACATCTTTTCTTATGTCACCGACATCGGTTATTCGCCGCTGATCGCCGCGTCGTTCATGAGTACAATTGCCCTAACGCAACTCGGCTCCACGCTGGTGTGGGGTTTACTCGCCGACCGGTTCGATATAAGAAAAGTCTCCTGTATCCAGTTTTTGATTCAGGGAATCGGCTTGATCATGGCGATCTCGAGCCGCCAGATTCATTTCACCTACGTCGGATTCTTTCTCTACGGCATGGGCCTGGCCGGCAGCTTTGTCCTGCGCGAAGTGATCTGGGCCAATTTCTTCGGCCGGACTTCACTGGGAACGGTGCGCGGTCTGTCGCTTTTCTTCTCTCATTTGTTCGCCGCCAGCGGCGCGCCGTTTTTCGGTTTTCTACACGACCGCATGGGCAGCTACGATCTATCGTTCACCATTTTTTCTTGCGCTCTCTTTACGTCGGCGTTTTTGATTTTGCTGGCGGCTCCACCACCAAGACCCCCGACATAAATACCTAGGCCAAACAACGCTCCGAGACTTGTAAGCTATTTAAGAACTGGCTATGTACGCCGACATGATCACGCCTAGAGCACCGATGTTAATTGTGCTGCTGATTCTTGCAATTCTTCACCCGGCCGCCGCCCAGTCGACTAAGATTCACATTTCCGCGCCATCTAAGTCGCTTTCATGGTTTCCCATTCATCTTGCGCGCGAGAAAGGGTTTTACCGAGCGGAAGGTCTCGACGTCGATTACGTCATCATGAAGCCGCAGGTCGCCATGCAAGCGCTGATCGCCGGCGACGTCGGTTACACGACGGCGCTCGGCTCGACTATCCGCGCCGCGTTACGCAACGTGCCGTTGCGGGTTGTGATGACGATCGCCGACAAACCCTTGTTCTCTCTCATTGCCCGGCCGGGGATCCATTCAGTCGAAGAGCTCAGAGGCAAGCTACTGGGCATTTCATCCTTTGGCGCCAGCACCGACACCTACGCGCGCGCACTATTGCGCCGTTACCAGCTGACGCCGAATCAAGACGTGAAAATTCTCGCTTTGGGCGGCGGCACGAACCGTATCGCTGCGCTGGAGAGCGGCGCCATCGATGCTGCGCTGATCGAAGCGCCTTACAACGTCATGCTCGAGCGAAGGGGCTTCCGCAAAATTCTCTTTGTCGGGGATTTGATCCCTTCGCCTCTGGCGGGGTTCGGAACCCGACTGGAAAAGATCCAAAAACAACCGGATGAAATTCGCCGGCTGGTGCGTGCGACGCTGCGCGGGATTCAATACGCCAAGAACAATGAGCACGAGAGCATTCGCTCGATCATGAAATGGACCGATATGGACCAAGGGTTGGCCGAAGGAAGCTACGAGATGGCGTCGTCGAGCTGGTCCGCTACGGGCGTCGCCAGTGCTCAAGGACTACAAATTGCTATGGAAGAGATTCGCGCGGAGCTAAAGCTCGAAGCCGCACCCGATCCGTCCAGGGCTTTCGACTGGAGCTTTGTTCAAAAGTGATGATACTTGCAATATTCTATGCCAGCATCAGGACGCCGGCTCTTTCATCTTCTGCAGCAGCTCTTTGACTGATGATCTCGCGATGACCCGATCGAATTGAGCGCGATAGTTCTGAACAATACTGACTTGATCGATCACCATGTCGTAGACTTTCCACTGGCCGTCGACGATGTGCAAACGATAATCGATCGGCAATGTGCTGTTGGCGCTGACGACTTTTGTTTCTACGTTCGCAAGGTTACCGTTCAGTTCTTCGCCGTTGAACTCAATTTTCTCATCGCCCGAAGCGCGCACGGTTCGGCCATAAGCAACGAGGAGCTTTTGCGTGAGGGCAGCGACGAATTCACGCTGTTGGACTTGGTCGAGCGCCTGCCAATGCCGCCCCAAGGACTGTTTGGTCAGTTCCGAGAAATCGAATCTTGCATAGACGAGCTTGAGGGCCTTGTCCGGCAAGCCGTTTGCCCGCAGTTCCGCAACTGGAGTGTTCACCAGGATGGTGACGAGTTCATTAACTGTTGCGCTGAGCTGGACAGTAGCTTCGCCGGCAGAGCCACGAGCGGGCAGCAAAAATATCGAGGTTAATATAATAACGACGCTTAAGTTACTAAAAAATTTCATAATTTCTCCCCTAGGTAACAAAATCGTTTATACCTTAACTTTTCTTTTAGATACATGCAAACGCGCATGTAACCTGAACTAGCGGGCTGGAGCTTTACTCCGGCGTGCGACTAAGGAATGCTTGTGGCCGGTAAGCGCTTTTCTTACTATAAAACATTCAGGAGGCACGATCGCTTTGTATTACTTTGCCTACGGCTCGAATATGAACTGGCCACAGATGCAACGGCGTTGTCCCTCAGCACAGTTTGTCTGCGTCGCACGGCTCGCCAATTACGAGTTCGGCATCACGCGCCATTCGCGCTTGCGCAACTGCGGCACTGCCAATGTTTTTCCGGCGCAAGGGAAAGAGGTTTGCGGCATCGTTTACGATGTCAATGAAGCCGATTTAGTCACGCTCGATAGTTTTGAGGATGGTTATCGTCGCGAGCTGATGCCGGTTTATGCGCTCGGCGATGGGGCACAGCCGTTGGTAGTTTTGATCTACGTCGCCGAGATAGAAACGAACGTTCCGCGGTCCAACGCCGAATATAAAAGTCTCATTCTCGAAGGCGCGAGACACTGGAAACTTCCCGCCACCTATCTTGCTTTGCTCGAGGCGATTCAAGCGGCGGAAGATCGATAGCATAAATATTCTTTCACGCCGTCGTAACTTCAGCGGTTGCCGTTCTTGTCATGGACAAGCAACCAACCCTGCGCTAAGATCGGGCCGAACTAAAACCCATCCAGATAGCCGTGATGAAGATCAGCGAGATCCGCGATCAAGCCAAGGGGCTAGCGCGTCATCCGCGCACTCGAAAGATTGCGATTTGGGTGGTTTCTATCTTTATCGCCATTGGCGTGCTATTCGGGCTTGTCGCCCCGCCGCTGATACGCGGCAAAGTCGCCAGCGCGCTTTCCGACAAACTTCATCGGCAGGTTTCGATCGAGCAATTCAAGATCAACCCCTACGCGCTGAGCCTGACGGTGCGCGGCTTTCTGATGAAGGAGCGCCAAAGCACGTCGCCCGCCGTCTCCTTCGACGAGCTTTATGTCAACCTGGAGCTGC
>JBEVIO010000179.1:0-4891 GCA_040510635.1 Binatia bacterium
ATCAAGACCGTAAAAAACGCAGCGAGCAAAAATCTTCTTCCCATGAAAGCTCCTTTTAGCAGGTTGAACGTCAATCCATGCCGTCAGTTCCCGTCATCCGAGAGCCGCGTGCCGTCGGCGCGATCCGGCTTACGTAGGGATCGAACCTGCGCTGGGCAAGATAGCGAAACAGATTGGGCATATGACGCTGGCATGCGCACAAAAATGCCAACCAGCGCGGCAGGATCACTTCGAACTTGTTTTTCTCGATGGCGTTGAGGACTTCACGGCACACGGCCTCGGTAGTCACGAACAATTGAGCGGGCGATTTGGGCTCGCTGTCGCGGAAATCGCGATTGAAGTCGGTCTGCACCGGGCCAGGACAGATCATCGAAACTTTGACTCCCAACGGTTTCAGCTCGTGATAGAGGCTCTCCGACCAGCCGTTCAGCGCGAACTTAGAACCGCAGTAGGCCGCCATGTTGAGCGTGCCGATTTTTCCTGCAACGGAAGAGATATTGACGATGTGGCCGGCTCCTCTGGCGATCATGGACGGCAACACTTCGTGCGCGCAATAGACCGCGCCGAGAAAGTTCGTGCGCATAATTTCTTCAACAGTCGCGAGCGGCATGTCGACAAAGCGCTGGCGCATGCCGACGCCGGCGTTATTGATCAAAATATCGATCTTGCCGTAATCGGCGAGGAGCTTGGCCATCATGCCGCGCACTTGCTCGGCATCACCGACGTCGCAGCCGATCATCACGGAACGCGGACTGGCGCGGCGCACTTCGGCTAAAACTTCTTTCAGGCGCGGAATCGAGCGGCCGCAGCCGGCGACGATGGCGCCGCGCGCGGCAAGATCAACGGCGAGCTGACGACCGATGCCGTTCGAAGCGCCGGTGATGAGAATGACTTGATTGGTAAATTGCATCGTGCGTCTTCGCCGCCTGGAATAATTCAGCCACATTAAAAAGCAAATTCAAAGTGGCGCGCAGGCTTGGAGGGCTGGCTCGAGAGTCGGATAGCGAAACCGATAACCCGATTTTTCGGCGACGGCCGGAATCACGCGTTGCCCGGTGAGCAGCATCTCCGCCATATCGCCCAACGCCATCCTCAGAGCGAATCCGGGGACGGTGGCCCAACAGGGCCGGTGCATCACTTTAGCCAGGGTTTGGCAAAACTCTTTGTTGCGCACCGGATTAGGCGCGGTGGCGTTAACCGGGCCCGCCGTCCGGGGATCGTCGATCGCCTGCACGATTAAGCCGACGAGATCCTCTAAGTGGATCCACGACATCCATTGTTGTCCCGAGCCGAGCGCGCCGCCGACGAAATATTTAAATGGCAGGGCCATTTTTCCCAATGCGCCGCCGCCGTGGCCGAGGACGATGCCGATGCGCAGGCGCACGACGCGCATGCCTAGTTCCTCGGCTTTCTTCGCCTCTTCCTCCCAGTCGCGGCAGAGCACACTCAAAAAGTCATTTCCCGGCGCGATTTCTTCGGTGATCATTTCATCGCCGTGGGGGCCGTAGTAGCCGACGGCCGATCCGTTGATCAAGAACTGCGGGCGCTGCTTGGCTTTGGCACAGGCCTGAACGAGACTATGCGTGGCGTCGATGCGGCTTTTCTCAATGCGTCGCCGTTGGGTTGGAGTCCACTTTTTCTCCGCGATCGGTTCGCCGGCGAGGTTGATCACACCATCGGCACCGTCCAAAGCGATGTCCCATTCTCTGAGCGCGCCCGGCGTCCAATGCAGCCAGCGTTTGGTTCCCGTGTTGGCGTCGCGCGGCGAACCGCGCGTAAACAAGGTCAATGCATGACCCTGCGCCAAAAGCTTGTCGCATAAGGCGCTGCCGATAAAGCCCGATGCGCCTGTAATCACCAATCTCATCAACGCCTCCCCGCGCGGCGTATGCCTTAACGGCTCTCCGGATGGATGTTATGCTCTCAGATGAAACTATTTCCGTTCTGAAGAGTCAAGATGAAGTCGGACAACGATCCTTCGCCGCGCCGCCGGGTGGTCATCACCGGGCTCGGGGTCGTGGCGCCGAACGGCATCGGCACCGACGCTTATCGGGTCGCGCTGCGTGATGGTGTGAGCGGCGTGGGCGCGATCACGCTCTTCGATGCAGAGGATCTCGAGTGCCGGATCGCCGCCGAAGTGAAAAATCTGCCGACCGAGATTTCTCTGACCCAACAAGAGGCGCGGCGCGTCGGCCGCGCGGTGCCGTTATTGCGCGTCGCCACCGAGGAAGCGTTGCGCGGGGCGGGTGTCTGTTGGCCTCGCCTCAGTCTCGAAGAAAAACAGTCCTGGGGCGTCGTCATCGGCAGCGGCGGCGGCACGCCGGATTTCACCGAAGAGCAATACCGGCGCTATTTTTCCGATCAACTGGGCCGGGTCAGCGCTTACAATATTTCCAGCTCGACGCCCGGCGGCTTGTCGAGCGAAGTCTCACTCCACTTCGATTTTCACGGGCCAAGCCATCTGATTTCGACGGGCTGCACCAGCTCCACCGATGCGCTCGGCTACGCGTTCAATATGATTCGCTTCGGTCTGGCCGATCACTTGGTCAGCGGCGGCGCCGACGCGACGATCACGCCCGGCATCATGCGCGGGTTCTGTGTCATGCGCGTGGTCTCAGCTTCGCGCAACTTTGAGCCGGAGCGCGCATCGCGGCCGTTTGACCAGACGCGCGATGGTTTTGTGCTCGGTGAAGGCGCGTGGGTGCTCGTCTTGGAAGAACGCGAACGAGCGCTGAACCGCGGCGCCAAGGTTCATGGAGAAATCTTGGGCTACGGATCTACCTGCGACGCCTATCATCGGGTCCGGCTCAACCCGAATGGCGCAGAGCCGGCGCGGGCGATGCAGTTGGCGATCGAAGATGCGCATCTGGCCAAGGATGAAATCGGCTATATCGCATTGCACGGCACCTCCACGTCGCTCAACGATCGAACCGAGACTCTGGCGACCAAGCTTTGCTTCGGCGCGCGTGCCTACGATATGCCGATGAGCTCGATCAAGTCGATGATCGGCCATCCCCAAGGCGCCTCTGGCGCGGCGGGTATCGTCGCCGCGCTGCTGGGCATGACCTTCGATTTTTTGCCGCCGACGATCAATTACGAGAAGGCCGATCCGGAGTGCGATTTGAATTATATCCCCAATCACAGTATCGCGCGGCGCACCGAGGTCGCGCTTTGCAACTGCATCGGTTTCGGCTCGAAGAACTCGGCGCTGGTGGTGGCGCGCGGCGAACATGTATGAAACGCAGTTACGAGCAAGAGATGATGGATTCGCCGAATCATCCGCAAGACCTTTTGGAAGAAGACCTGAAAAATTTGCGGCTCTTTAATCGTTTCCTCGGCGGCTACCGTTGCGTCGAATCGGCGATCGCCGAGGTCGTCTGCCAGCAAAGGCTCAAAAGTTTTTCGCTTCTTGACGTAGGCACCGGCAGCGCCGATATTCCCGGACGCATTGTTCGCTGGTGTCAGCGGCGGTCCATCGACATCAGCGTCGTCGCTCTGGATCAGGATCCGGTTACCGCGCGATTGGCCGCGTGCCGAACCCGCTTGACGCCTGAAATCACGGTGCTGCGCGGCGATGCCGCGAATCTGCCGTTTGCGCCGCGTTCTTTCGATTTCGTCTTGGCCTCGCAATTTTTGCATCATTTTTCCGAGGAGAAGGTCATCGCCATGCTTGAGAACTGGTCGCACTTGGCGCGCCGCGCGGTCATTGTTAGCGACTTGGTGCGTCATCCGCTGGCGTATTACGGCGTTCAAGTTCTTACCCGGCTGTGCACCGCGAACATCATGACCCGCACCGATGCGCCCCTCTCGGTAAAGCGCGCATTTACCCGGGCCGAATGGCGCGAGCTTTTTCGCCGCGTGGCGGACGACCATTTTCGACTGATCTCGGTGTTCCCGTTTCGCATCACGGCGCGATTGGAGTTCTCGCACTGATGCCGAGCATCTTTGACGTCGCCATCATCGGCGCCGGTCCGGCGGGCTCGGCTACCGCCATTGCGTTGGCGCGCAGCGGTTACGCCGTTGTTTTGATCGATAAGCAAATATTCCCTAGAGAAAAGTTCTGCGGTGATTTCGTCAACCCGATTAATTGGCCGATCTTTCGCGACCTGGGCGTGGCAGAGCGCCTGCTGGCGCAACCGCACACCCGCGTGACGGGTTTTCGCATTACCTCGTATTACGGCGCGAGCGCGGCAGCAACATTTTCCCAGGTGGACCAAAACCGATCTTTCGGTCTCGGACTCAGGCGCGCGCAACTGGATCACGTGCTGCTGCAACGGGCCGAGGAAGCCGGGGTCACGATCCGAACCGGGCAGCGAGTCCGGCAGATTTCAAAACCGTCGCGGCAATGGCAGTTGGACATGGGCGCGGGAGAAAGCTGGCGCGCTAAAATTCTCGTCGGCGCCGATGGACGCAACTCCTGGGTTGCCCAACAGCTCGCCATGAACACGCGCGCCGCGACGCGCGGCCGGTCCGTGGGTTTCCAAGCGCGCATCCATGGCTCGGGCGGCAGCGACGGGCAAATCGAGATCCACCTCTTCCCGGGAGGCTATGCAGGTCTGGTCGGCGTCGGCGATGGCACGGCCAGTCTGGGACTCGCCATCGATAAGCGCATTCTCCCGCGTGTTGGCGTAGATGAATTTTTGCGGAGCGAGCGTTTAGCGCAAAATCCGTATCTCAAACCGGCTCTCGAGCCGCGCGAGAAAGTCCATGGGTTTCGCGCCGCCTATCCCGTCTACTTTCCCAAGCGACGTTCTTTTGCCGACGCCGTTGTTCTCGTCGGCGATGCGGCGCGAGTCACCGAGCCGATCACGGGCGAGGGAATTTGTTTCGCCATGCGCAGCGGCATGCTCGCTGCGGAAACGCTCGATCGGGCGCTGCGCCAAGGCGATCT
>JBEVIO010000180.1:0-5153 GCA_040510635.1 Binatia bacterium
GCAATGGATTGAAGGCGCCAAGAAGGAAGGCGAGGTGATTCTCTATGCGTCCATGAATCTCGAAGAAACCAACACGATGATCGCGCGTTTCGAGCAAAAATATCCGTTTGTAAAAGTTAAGGTCAACCGAACCGACAGTGAAAAGCTCCTTACCAAAATACTCATCGAGGCAAGAGCTAAAAAATCCTTTGCTGATGCCATCCAGACTCTTGGCTTCGCCATGCACACGCTCAAGAAGAATCAGCAGCTGGGCCACTACCTTTCTGCGGAAAACGGCTACTACGGCAAGGAATACAAAGAAGAAGGGTACTGGACGACGGTTTATACCAACCCCTACGTCGTTGCCTACAATTCCCGGATGGTCGGCAGAGAGAATCTGCCGCGTCGATACGAAGATCTGCTTCACCCCATGTGGCAGGGAAAAATGATGATGGAGCCGACCAAGGTGGATTGGTTCGGCGGCGTGCTCCAGGTCATGGGCAAAGAAAAGGGATTGAAGTACATGAGGGAGTTGGCCAAGCAGAAAATTATGAATCGCATCGGTCACGATTTGATCGCCCAGCTAGTGGCCGCCGGCGAGGCATCCTTGGATATTGATATTCCGGCTCCGTCCGTGGATCGGGTGCGCAAGCGCGGCGCGCCCATCGATTGGGTGGCTTTTCCGCCCGCCCCCGCTTCGCTGATCGGCATCGGTATCGCGTCCCAGCCGGTACATCCGAATGCGGCACGACTCTACGTGGATTTTGTCTTGTCCTTGGAGGGACAGAAAACTCTCGCGGAGCTGGGGCGATATCTCGCGCGCGTGGAGCTGATGCAGGAACAGATGACTAAGGCCAGAGGGCTCCAGATGGTCCCCGTGAGCCCCGAGCTCGGCGAAAACATCGTCGAGTACGCCAAGCTGATGCGTTCGGCCAGTGAGAATTTTTTCAGGCAAGTAGCCATGCCGCTACCGAGATTGTTAGGGAAGATTTCCATCGCCGATCTGATATCGCCAATTTTAAATTTCTCCGTAGGGGGAACCAGGAGGTACGACGATGCGCATCATGATCTTGAATCACCAGTCTAAACGTGAAGGAAGCCCGGCCTACGAGGCCCGTGTGGCGGCGCTGCTCCAGAGTTATGCTTCGCCGGGCACGACGATCGAGGTGCACTATCCTGAAGATCTCGGCGGCAGCGAGGTGACGAGCCACCTGCGCAAGAGCCAGGCATTAGCCGGGCTTCACCATGCCCTGGAAACACCCGCTTTGGTCAAGAAAGTTATCGAAGCCGAACGCTTGGGCTTCGATGCCGTTGTGCAAAGCAATACGTTCGATCCGGGCGTGGAAGTGGCGCGCTGCGCCGTGCGCATTCCGGTCGTCGGCGTGCTGCGCGCATCCTGCCATTTTGCCGCGACCCTTTGTGATCGTTTCGGCCTCATCGCGCCCTTGGATAGCCACGCCGTCTATGCGCGCCGCATCATCGAGAATTATCGGATGGGACGATTCATATCCGGTATCCAGGCGATCAACACCTACGAGACGGGCGATCTATCGGCTTACCACGATCTTCTCGTCGAGCGCATGCTCGCCGTGGGAAGGGAATTGATCGCGCAAGGCGCGCACGCGATCATCCCGCTGGGCGGGCGCCTTGTACCCTACGTGGTTTCGCCGCTGGAATTGGAAGGCGAACTCAAGGTGCCGGTGATCAATACCAAGCTGGTCGGGATTCGTCACGCGGAGACCTTGGTAAACGGTAAAACCAGTCACAGCTTGCAAAGCTATCCCTGGTCCGGCGGCCTGACACCGGAAAATATTTCGCGGCGCGCGATGGAATAGCGGCGAATGCGCTCGCACATGTTCCCGGCGAATCCCGCGGGCAACTGGGAATCCAGAAATTCTTGTAGGGGCGTGTGGCATACGCCCGTTCTGGATACCGGCTTCCGCCGGTATGACAGCTGAGACGTGAACACCTTCGCTAAAAAACTTTGGGACCGGACACCGGTTACTTTTTGGCGAGATTGGCGACGAATCCGGCGTCTTCCAATTCTTTGACGAAGCGAGCGTCGACTAACTCTTTCACGTTGAGCCCCGCCGCTTTGGGTTGGATCGACGCCATTTCCTGCGCCACGACTTGATATCCTTCCACAGGCGGATAGGGATAATCCGGCATGTTTTCCGTGAACCACGACTGCGTGTGTTCGAGCACGCCGCGATCTTCCACGCGTGAGTACTTGCGCATGATCTGCATGGTCTCCTCTTTGCGTGTTTTGAAATAGTGGATCGCCTCCACGTACGCTCGAATGTAGCGCCGCACCAGATCCGGCTGCTCTTTGATCGTCTTCCCGGTCGTGTAGATGCCACGTTGAGGAAAGGGAATCTTGAGCGAGATCAGATCGAGCAAAACCGGAAAGCCGAGTTTGTCCACCACCGGCTTTTCCGCTTCGGTGACCACGGTGAACTGCACGATGCCTTTTTGCATCGCCGCGATGCGATCATAAAGGACACCGATGGAGCGCAAACTCACATCCTTCGCCGGATCCAGACCTAACTTTCTAAGGCTCACGCGCAGGGCGAAATCGGCAATCGTGCCGGGGCTTTGGTTGGCGCCGATTTTTCCTTTGAGATCCTCGGCCCGTTTGATCGTCGGCAGCGTCACAAAATAGTAGGTCAGAATGTTTACGCTGCCGGCAATCGCGACCACGTCACCGCCGGCGAGACGCGCGCTGACGACCGCGGGGCCGGCGCTCTCGGCAATAGTGCTTTCCCCCGCCAAGATCGCTTGAAGCGTGCGCACGCTGCTGGGAATGAGCACGGGCGCGACATCGAGTCCGTGTTTATCGAACAAGCGGGCTTCTTTGGCCACCCAGATCACCGCCGAGCCGCCGGGAGCGGGCGAGAAGTAAGCAGTGTAGATTCGTTCGGCGGCGTCTAGACCCGCGGGAAGAAAAGCGAGCGCAAAGCCAAACAACAGCGCCATCGGCGCCGGCATTTTTCCCCGACATTTGCTTGGCACCATCGGCGGTCTCCCGTTCCAATTTTTCATCAGATCCGACATCGCTATAGGAAAATCAATAACAACAGCTGCGCTACCGATCAGAATTGCAAGCGCAAATTTTTTACCTGGCGCGATTTATCGTTCCGACAGATCGATGAACACCCCGTCCGGGCTCGAACATTGGTGCTGTCCATGGCGGCATGACGCAATCAAGGCAAGCCGTCTTTCTCCTTCACTCGGCTCGCTAATGATGCGTTCGCGCATTTCGGCATTGGCTTCGCGCAATGCGGCTAATTCTGTTTTCACCGACTCGACGCTCTCGACTTTAAAACCAATGTGTTCCAAGCCCGGGCGATCGATGCCGGCGCCTTCAAAATCGCTCATCTTCCACGGTGCGATGATCAGTGTCATCTTGCCGTCGGTGAGATAGAAGTTCGGATCTTCGAGCGTCTTTTCCGCTTCGGTCAGGTCGAACGAATCGCGGTAGAATGCGGCAATCTTCGACGGATTCATGACCCGCAATTTGAGGTGATGTATGCGCCGCGGCTGTTCACGCTGTTGTTGCACATAAACATCGCGGCGGTTCGACATGCCTTCCTGCGTGAGGTCGAAATAATTACCTTCAGGATCATGGGCACCGTAAGTAGCAAAGGGACGGTTGGAAGGCCGCTTGAGCACCGCGACTTCCGGATAATTTTTCTTGATACGCGACATCGCTTCGTCGACGTCGTCGACATCGACGCCGAAATGGTGCAAGCCCGGTACATAACCCGGCTTTCTGCCGATCACAGTCACACCGACGTAACCGTCGCTGATGCTGACGGCATAATTGTTCCGGATCGCCTTCTGTTCCTCTTCGGAGCCCGGTTTCGACCGCTTCATGCCGAATATGGCTTCATAGAATTTCGCTTCTCGCACAAAGTTTTCACTGACGATCGCCGCGTGCTGAATTTTAGTTGGCATGAGAACCGCCTTCGTCTTGAACGGCCTGAACGCGAGTCACTTTCCAGTGATTCGCTTGAAGAAACCCTCTTTTTCCAATTCGTCGAGCGTGCTTTCATCGACGTATTTGGCGAGGTTCATGTCGATCTTCGGATTTCGCTGCGCGACCATATCCAAGGTGTTGCGCAATCCCTGCGCCGCGATACGCGTCGGGAAAGAAAAGCTGGTCGCGATGTACTGATAGGTCTCCTCGATCGCCTTGGGATTTTTCTGCTGCAACCATTTCGCCAATACCGCGGTCGCTTTATCTTTATTGTTCAGCAACTGATAGGTCGCTTCGGCATAGGCCTCCTGGAAACGTTTGACCACGTCGCGATTTTGCTGGAGGAACGACCGGCGCACCACCATGGCGTTCATCGGAAACGCCGCGGCTTTCATGTCGCGCATGTGCACGAGCACGTTCATGCCCATGCGCTGCGCTTCGCCGAGCTCCGGTTGCGCGAGCACGGTGGCGTCGAGCGCTTTGGCGCTCATCGCGACCAGACGCTGTGACGCGCCGCCCGCCTGCAAAAGAGTCACGGCCTGGCGCTGTACATTCCACTCTTTGAGCGCGAGCAATATCGCCAGCTCGTTGGCGCCGCCGAAACCGACGATGCCGATTTTCTTGCCGCTAAGATCATCGGGCTTGCGGATTTCCTTTTGTGCGACAAAGCTGAAAGGAAACGTATTGAGCGAACCCGAGATCATGACCAGATCCGCGCCCTGCGCGATGGCATTGACCGTCGTTACCGCGTCCACCTGAGCAAAGTGAACACTATTGCCCACCAGCGCCTGGATCTGACGAGTCGAGCCCGGCGTTAAAACCAAGTCGCCGTGAATGCCGTACTTGGCGAGGAGGCCCAGCTCCTTAGTCGCCCACAGCGGCGATTGAAAACCGGCGAACCCGGCGTAAGCAATCGTGTAGCGCTCTTGCGCGCGCAAGCCAACCGGCACCAGCAGCAGCAAAGCAATCACGAGCCACAACTTGCGCATCATCGATGACCTTCCTCGCGTGGTGTGTAGGCCCGGTCGATTTCCGCGATCCGCTCGCGAATATGCCCCTTAAAATCCACGGCGAGGGGAATGACCTCCGACAACGCCTGTAAGTGCAGGAGCCGATTTGCTTTAGCATCTCTAATTACGTGTTGCGGGTCGCGGCCGTTCTTTGCGTCTCTCATCGCGTTCAAAAGCAATTTACG
>JBEVIO010000181.1:0-3486 GCA_040510635.1 Binatia bacterium
AAGACCCGTTTCCAAATGCTCTTACGCGGCCAAAACGTAGTCGGTTACCACAACTATCCCGATGACGTAGTCCAAGCCTTCGTAACGCGGGCGTCAGACAACGGCATCGACGTGTTTCGTATCTTCGACGCAATGAATGATGTCCGCAACATGAAAACCGCCATTGAGGCGGGGCTTAAAACCGGCAAGCTCGTCGAAGGGACGGTTTGTTACACCATCAGTCCGGTTCACTCCGCCGATTACTTTCTGAGCGTGGCCGAAAAGCTCGCCGACATGGGCGTGCAAATCATTTGCCTGAAAGACATGGCCGGCATGCTCGCCCCTTACGCCGCTTACGAAATTATCAAGAAAATCAAATCACGGATTGCTTTGCCGCTGCATCTGCATTCGCACTGCACCGCTGGCTTAGCGCCGATGAGTTACATGATGGCCATCGAAGCCGGCGTCGATATTCTCGACACCGCGATCGCGCCGTTTTCCCAGGGCACCTCGCAGCCCGCTACCGAACAGCTGGTCGCCGCGCTCAAAGGCACGGCGCACGATACCGGCTTGGATCTCGCCAAGCTCGGCAAGATTGCCGATTACTTCTATCGGGTGCGGCGCAACTATGCCGAATATGAAAGCCCGGTGAACAATCAGGTCAAGACCGATGTGCTGACTTCGCAAATCCCCGGCGGCATGCTTTCCAATCTGGTCGCCCAACTACGCCAGCAGAACGCCGAAGATAAGCTCGACGCCGTGCTCGCCGAAATGCCGCGGGTGAGACAGGACTTGGGCTATCCGCCACTGGTGACGCCGACCAGTCAGATTGTCGGCTCGCAGGCGGCTTTGAACGTCATGACCGGAAAACGTTATTCGGTCGTGGCCATGGAAACGCGCAATTACGTGATGGGACTCTATGGCGAGCCGCCAGGGCCCGTAAGCGATGAAATGAAAGCGAGGGTTCTCGGCAAAAAATCTCCGATCACCTGCCGGCCGGCCGATTTGTTGAAGCCGGGTCTTGACCAAGCCCGCCAAGATGCCGCAAGTATGGCGCAGAGCGAAGAAGACGTGTTGACCTACGCGCTATTTCCCGAAATCGCGAAAGATTACTTTTTGTGGCGGGACTCGCATCAGAATACCGCAAAGGCGGTAAGCTACAGTCAATAGTTGTTGAGTTATTGGGCACAGGGAAGCTTGGTTCCCTCACGCCTAGATGATTTTATTCAGCGGGTATTCGATGATGCCAACCGCGCCGTTTTGAATCAGCTTGGGAATCAGATCTCTCACTTTCGCTTCTTCGAGCACGCTTTCGACGGAATACCATTTTACGCCCTTGAGATTGGGCGAAGGATGGAGCGTAGCGACCGTCGGCGCGGTGATGCTCGGAATCAGCTCGACGACCTTCTCGAGATTACCTTCCGAGACATTGAGCTTGATGCCGACCTTGTTCTCGGCCGAAAGCGCGCCTAGTAACAGCAATTTAATCTGCTCGATCTTCGCTTTTTTCCACGGATCCTGCCAAGCCTGCTTGTTGGCGATCAGTTGCGGGCAAGATTCCATCAGCTCATGAATAATCTTGAGGCCGTGGGCCCGTATCGTGCTGCCGGTTTCAGTGACTTCGACAATGGCATCGACCAGCCCCTCGGCGGCCTTGGCCTCGGTGGCGCCCCAGGAAAATTCGATGTTCACAGGGATATTTCTTTCGGCAAAGTACCGCTTGGTGAAATTGACCATCTCGGAGGAAATTCGCTTGCCTTTGAGGTCGTCGATGTTTTTGATCGGTGAGTCCTGCGGTACCGCCAACACCCAACGAGTCGGACGAAAACTGGTTTTTGAATAAACCATTTCACAGATCACCTGGACATCCGAAGCATTTTCCAGGATCCAATCTTTGCCGGTGATCGCCACGTCCAACGTGCCCATTTCGACATAGCGCGACATTTCCTGCGGACGCGCCAAACTGCACCGAATCGTGTCATCGTCAATCGAAGGAAAGTAGCTCCGGCTAGTGGTCGAAATTTTCCATCCCGACTTCTTGAAGAGCTCGATGGTCATTTCTTCGAGGCTCCCCTTCGGGATTCCCAGTTTTAGCTCGCTCACTTCTTATAAACCTCTTGGGGGTCGAAGACGCGCTCGGCAATGACGTTCCAATCCTCGCCGGCGCGCTTGCGGAAAAAGCAACTGCGGTAGCCCTCATGGCAGGCGGCGCCGCCGACCTGGTGGACCTGGAGCAAAATCGTGTCGCTGTCACAGTCGATGAAGGCGTCTTTGACTTCCTGAAAATTGCCCGATTCCTCGCCTTTGAACCACGGCCCTTTGCGCGAGCGGCTGTAATAATGGGCTTTGCCGGTTGCTTTGGTTTTTTCCCAAGATTCTTCGTTCATGTAGGCGACCATCAAGACGTCGCGGGATTGAAAATCCTGCACGATCACGGGAACTAAGCCATTGCCTTTGGCGAAATCAATTTTTGCCGTTGCCATCTGCGATTTCCTCGAAGCTCTTTAGCTAACATAGATGTAGGGGGGCTTCAATCGATCCGCGCGCGCCTGCGCAGCTCATGGCGCTTTTTTGCCGCGCGCTTTCAGGACCGGGATGTCGTCGAGTTTTTCCGGCGGTAACAACCGCCAATATATGCCTTTCGGGCGCGCGAAGGAGGAGGTTGGAATGACGACTTCAGTTGGCGTCACGATGGCGCTAAGAGGAATATCGTGCTCGGTCATCGGGATTTCTTCGTCGACAATTTGCAGCGGATGAACGGACGTGATGATCGGCGTGTCCGGTCCGATTTTCCCTTCTTCCGTCAGCAGCGCGAACTCGAGGTCCGAATAGCCGCCGCCCTTGCCGACCCGAGCACCTTGGCGATTTACCGCCACCGAACCGCAGACAACCAAGTCGATCTTTTTAACTTGGTCCAACGTTACCGGCCGGCCGTACTGCGCCGCGCCTTTGATCGAGGAAGCCGCGTACGGTGAGCATTTCAGTCTTTTATTATCGAGCTCGATGAACGGCTTGTCGCTACGCAGCCGCGGCACGGCCATGTAAACGATTTTTCCTTCCGCCAACGCTCTTTGCCGGATGGCGCGCTGCGGCGAGTCGGGGTTGCTCTTTAAAACCCTGGCGGCTTTCCAGTAGGGCATCTCGCCTAATTGTTTGGCGCAAGCTTCGGCGCCGATAAAATTAGGGATCCGTCCCTTGGCGCCGGGGAAGCGCGCGGCTTTACGTTTTTGCAACAGTTCCCAAACGTAGCTCCTAATTCCGTCTTTGGGTTTCATGAAATGAGCGACCGAAAAAAGGCGAGAGGTATGAGATGCGAGACGTGAGAGCAAGACAGGAAGGCAAGGTTTGCTTGCGGCTTTGTCACGGGCTTGCGTCTTTTGCCTTCAGTTGGGTCCCGCATTGATTGACTGTCTATAAAAGCGAGTTGTAAGATTATTTACAATGCTAGAATTTATCGTTGTTTATGTTACCGCAGGGTCCGCGCAGGAAGCCGACCACCTGGCGCAG
>JBEVIO010000182.1:0-5251 GCA_040510635.1 Binatia bacterium
GATGTCGAGCTCGGGTTCCTTTAGAATGTCGATAAATTCTGCCGCCATTGGTTGTCCTCCTCGCTAGTGTTTTAAAGCCCTTGCAGATTATTTGCGGTCGTAAGACTGTCAGCGTTTGCTCTGGCGATGTTTCTCCCAGGCGGCGATTCCGGCTTGCACCGCGCGCACATCGCCGTCGCCGCGGTGGCCGGCGCTCCCGACCGCGCCGACGATAACATTGTCGACGATCAGCGGGAAGCCGCCGGGTATCAGAATGATCTGGCCTTCCATCAAGCTCAGCGCGCTGTGAAAGCGCTGGGGATTGGTTTTCAACTGATCGGCGGATTCCGCGGTGCTCTGTTGCAGCGTCACCGCGCCGATCGCCTTGCCAATGGCGAACTTTACCCAGAAGCCAGAGGTACCGTCCATGGAGTCTAACGATATCAGATTACCGTTAAAGTCGACCACGGCGATGGCGGCGCGGCCGTTCTCCGCTTTGACCACGGCTTTTGCCGCCTCAACGATGACGCGTGCCTCTTCAAGTGTGAGTGCCGTCGGTACGCGGATCACCGGGCGCGCGGCGCGGTCCACAGGCGCGGGCTTGTCTTGCGCTATAGCTACGTCAACATGGCCGCCATTGACGGTAAGGAATTGGAGAACGATCAATGTCGCAATCACACTTGGGAGAGTAAGTATTTGGTCGCGCATACATTCATTCCTTTCCTGACCGGATTTAACTCGAGCGAGGACGATGTTCGTAGCGCGTTCCGCCTTGGGCAGCGGCCCGCGCCGCCTGGATCGGGCGCACTATCGCGTCGATGACGAATCGAACTGTTTGCCTTCGCTTTCGACGACGTGATTCTTAATCGCGCGAAGCGCAGCCATTCCGCCCATGGCTTTGGCGGTCTCGGCGATCAGCGCTTGGGCCGACTGACCATGGGCAGTCCCGGCGGTAATTGAAACTAAAAACAGGATTGAAGCGAAAGATCGTGTAACTATTGTTTTCATGAACGCCTCCGATTCAAGCCGGGTCAAACGGGAAATAGCCGAAAAGAGGTTGGTTGTGCAACTGCAATAAATCGATGGACGGTCAACCGTCGCGGTAGGCACTGGAACGACGTTCCAATACCGGGATGATTTCCTGACAGATCAGATCAATCGCCTCGTCCCAATCGGGTCCAAGGGGCGAGGCGATATCGATGATATCGAAGCCATAGGGTTTGGCCGCGCGCAGCATCTCATCGATGCCGGCAATGCATTCGGCCGGAGTGCCCGCTATGACCGTGCCGACCGCCGTCAGCAGATCGTCGCTGATCAGATCGACCATATCCTCGACGCTCTTGCCATGGCGCTGGGCCGCCAAGATCGCATTCTCAGTATCCGTCGGGACGGGGAGCTTGAGCATTCTTTGTTTCAGTAAATGTCCTTGAATGAGCGCGCCGGCGCCCATTGGCTTGGCGCAGCGTTTCGCCGCGATACCGTCCCGCGATACCGACACGTGCAGGTGCAAAACTTTGGTGAAACGATGGTCGTCGTTGCGCGCGCGGCGCGCTTGCGGGAGCTTGGTCATGGCGAGATCGAGCGCGCCTTGACGCACCAGGGCCGTGGGAAAGGACAAGTTGCTGACGATCAAGCCATCGCCGATGTTCCAGGCGAGCTCGAGCATTTTCGGTCCGGCGGCGGCGACGAAAATCTCCGGCGGTCTTGCCGGCGGCAGGCGCAAGAAGGCTTGCGCCAACGGATCGAGATGAAAAAATTCCGTGAGGTTTGGAAATCGCCCAAGGGCGAGTTTCCGTCCCGCGAACATTTCCCGCAGAAACAGGATCATCTCGCGAGTCATACCGACCCGGTTGATCTTGCGGATCATATTCGAAGACGGCGACCCAGCACCGATACCAACCGTGACGCCGCGCTCGCCGGCGAGATGCGCGAGCGCGGCGAAGCTCGACGCCAGGTCGACCGGCGTGCGGCTGAAGGGCTGTACCACCGAGGTGCCGACGTCGGCGTCGGTTTGGCCGATGATCGCCGCCAAGATCACGAAAACATTTTCATGAGTCAGATGATCGGGCACCCAAACTTTGTCGAAAGCGTATTGCGCCACCGCTCGCTTCGCATAAGCGGCCATTTCGGGCGCGGTGCAAGGCGGATAAAGTTGAATGCCGAAACGCATGTCGGATTTCTAGCTTTCGGATTGATCCGTTCGTCTACGGCGCGCTCCAGGTTGTTTCGAACTTACGTTTTTGATTGGCCAAGCTTGGGAAGCTCGCGCCCTGATCTAGCTTCAAGACTCTGTAGCCGGTCGCTGCGGTGCCTTGGAGCGTGATTCGATACTGGATTTGTTCGTCGCCATTTTGTCCCCTGAGAAAAATATAAATCGCTTGTTCGCCGGGCATCGGTTCGTAATCGGTCGCCGTAACTCTGCTCGGGTAGCCGCGCGCATTCATCGACAGGATGGTTTGTTTAAACTTGTCGAGCGGCACATGCCGTTTGCCGCCATCGGAGAGGAGCTCGTAACCTCTCTCCAGGTTTTTGTCGATCAACACGACCCTGGCGAATTCGACAGCGCGCTTGGCCGCCATGTTTTCGTCGTGTTGGATCGGCTTGGCGCAACTAATCGCCCAAACCGCTAAAAGCCAAAGCCAGCCGTAACGCGCAAACGGTAGGAAAAGATTTATAGTTCTACAGTTTTCTCCGGTTGTCTGTGGATACATCCCTAGTGCCTTTTCGTTTTCGGTCTTCTAATATGTTTTGGCGCCGATCCGCCGCTTTGCTGCCTTATAGAGAGTTCGTGCACACATTGCGTATCGCACCCGGCGCGTGTTCGATTAAGCGGCGGATTTGACCCGAGGCTTCATAGCAACATCACAAGGTGTACATCAATAGCCAAATGATTCCTAGTTTTACCGAACAAAGTCTGTACCTGGTGCCGGCAGATGCCTAAGTCGGCACGATACGATTGGATGTATTTGAGCGGATCTAGTCCATTTGGAGAACGGCACCGGGCTTGCTAATCAGAATGCTGTTTGTGAAAGAGAGGAGACGGCTCGTGAACAAGTTCAATTTGCTGATCGCCGGATGGCTTTTGGCCGCTTCGGGTTGCGCGCTCTTGGAGAGTCCACCCAACGAAACAGATACGAGCGCGGTTGCGCCGACAGCAGAAGCGCAGAATTTATCCGTGCCTGCATCCATAGAAGCACCAAAAATAGCAACAGCGCCGGCCCGCAGTTTGACTGCGGATGACGTACGCCGCATACAAATGCGCTTGAAGGAAGCCGGCTTCGATCCGGGCCCTGCTGACGGGGTTGCTGGCGCGCGAACGAAAAGCACTTTCAACCGGTATCAAGCCGGCTGCGCCAAGACGAAGACGTTGATCGACGATTTCGACGATGCTGGCGCGCCGAGCAAGAACCCGCTGAGCCGACAGGATAACCAGATGATACAGGTTCAGTTGCGCCGCGCCGGTTTCGATCCCGGACCGGCCGACGGAATTTTTGGCGCTAAAACACGCAAGATAATTGTCCATCTCAAAACCAATTGTCCGGTATTCGATGAATTCGCGGCGCTCCTGAGTGATCAGTCGCTAGCCGTCGAGCAAAAGCGCGCCAGCGACCAGGCCTCGGCGCCTGCCGCTGCTTCGATCAAGACTCGCGCGGTTTCTGCACCGGCGACGGGTGAGATTCTCAATCAACCGGTTGCGGCTCGGGGACAAGAAGAGATTCGAGTCCTGCAGCTCAGGTTGCGCGACGCGGGCTTCGATCCCGGTCCCTTCGACGGCGTCATGGGTCCAAAAACTATCGCGGCGCTACAGCAGTACGAAGCCAGCGAGCGCGGCAAGAAGAGCAAAGCAAGCTTGAAGACGACGAATATCAGAGGTCAGTATTGAGTCGAAATGCTAGAAATAGAAAAGAGGTTTAGACTCACAAGCGCGACCGTGGCTAGCTGTAATGAAATACTCGTGGTTAGTTTTTTTCTGCCGAATTAATTTGCGCACCGTCGTGGCTTGTTGATTCAAGAGAAGCAATGGCGGTGCCACATGGGACAAGTTTCCACAGCCCACCGATACCCTCCTAGTCAAGAGCACAGATGTCCGCGCTTTACTTTGGCTCCGCCATCTTTTCCACATCGGCGATGGTCGGGCCGTCCAGGCAAAAGGCGCGATGGGCGCGCCATTCCAAAACTTCCATTTGACGGATGCCGCGAGCGTGGTGCGGATCGCGCGCCGCCAGCGCTTTAGCTTCATCCAGACTCGCTGCTAACATGACATAGATACCGTAAGCGCCGTCAGTGCTCGGTCCCGAGAAGAGTAGGCGGCCGGCGCGATGCTGATCATCGAGCCATTGCCGGTGGGCTTCGTAGTTGCTCTGCTTGTCTGCTTCTTTGTCCGCCAAGGAACGTGACATCACCAGGTACCACATGGTTTCATCTCCTTGTTGAATTTACCGACGCTAAATTTATGCGCCCATCGTATCTGGTGCAGCACAAATTTGCCACTTGCGCAGCGGCGTGGGCGGCGATACAAGCGTGGGCAAATGGCCGTCCGCTTTGGCCCTGACAAACGATAGAAGAATGCTTAGCCGTGCAGAGAATCAGCTCTTGACTGGGATTGGATCGGGCACGCCGATGGGCGAGCTGATGCGCTATTTTTGGCTTCCCGCGCTTTTGTCAGAGGAAATCGCGACGACCGATTGTCCGCCCGTTCGGGTGCGTCTTTTGGGCGAGGAACTGGTCGCCTTTCGAGATTCCCAGGGGCGGGTGGGTTTGCTCGGTGAACACTGCGCCCATCGCGGTACGTCGTTGTTTTACGGCCGTAACGAAGAGTGCGGCTTAACTTGCATTTATCACGGTTGGAAATACGACGTGGACGGCAACGTCCTGGAGACGCCTGTCGAGCCGCGCGATCGCGATTTCAAGAAAAAGCTCCGTCATACCGCCTACCCGTGTCAAGAAATCGCCGGCATTATTTTCACCTACATGGGGCCGGCGGAAAAGCGGCCATTGTTGCCGCGCTATGAGTGGGTCAGTCTAGCCCCCGAGCAGATTTGCCCAGTCAAATCCTATCTCGAGTGCAATTACCTCCAGGGCATCGAGGGTGACTTCGATTCATCGCACACATCGTTTCTGCACAACAATAATTTGCAAAATGCGGCAGCTTTGAAGCGTGACGGCGCGCCGATGCTCGATGCAGAAGAAACCAATTACGGGTTGCGTGCGATCTCGATTCGAAAAGTCGGCGCCGAACAAATTTATGTTCGCACCAGCCCTTACATCCTGC
>JBEVIO010000183.1:0-3953 GCA_040510635.1 Binatia bacterium
ATCGTTCCAACGGCGCCGCGCCGACCTTTTGTGTCGGGGAATCCGGCGTGGCGAGCTCGGGGTGAGCTTTTTCGAGATCGAGCAGGCGGCGAAACAGCCGGTCGTACTCGGCGTCGCTGATCAGCGGATCGTCGAGCACATGATATCGATGATTGTGCCGACCGATTTCTTGCCGGAGCTCGGCGATTTCTTGTGCCGCGGAATGGCGCGCTGAATCAGCCATAATTCGGTGCGTTAGTGCCAATAGTGCTAATAGGACGCGCGTATGAAGCGCGCGCCGCAAAAAAAACTAACATAGTTGGACCCGTGAATGAAGCCAAGCACGAGTCTACGTTGACCGTTTCCAACCGTTGTGTTAACCCTTCAGTCAATGGGTACTTGGTCTCTTCGGACGGTTATTTCGCTTTTGATTCTGTCCGGTTGCGCCGCGGCGGTACCCGAGCTGAAACCGCCCCCCGAGGGTTTAGCTTGGTCGCCTGAAGCGCCTTTTCGCAACCAGCGTAAAACCGAGATTTCGTCCGAGGCCCAAGCCTTCAGTCATTTCCTCAAAGGTTATGCTCTGCTCGGCGAAGGCGAGTTCGATCCGGCGCTAAAAGAGTTTGAAGCGGCGGTTGCGGCCGAGCCCAACGATGCCTTTCTTCATTTCCGCTTGGCCTCGCTTTATCTGCGCAAAGGAGATTTAAAAAAAGCGCTGGTCGAGGCCGAAACGGCGGTCCGGCTGGAGCCCAAGAGCGTGGAGCACCACCTGCTTTTGGCCGGGCTCTACTCATCGCTTAACGAAAACCAAAAAGGCATCGCCGAATACAATGAAGTTTTGCAACTCGACCCGGCAAATCAGGAAGCGCTCCTTTATCTCGGCGCGCTCTACTTGCAGGTCGATGATTTGGCGCGCGCCGGCCAAAGATTAGAAGAATTGCTCAAGGCTGATCCCAATTCGGCGCTCGGTCACTACTATCTGGGTCGAGTGCGCGCCAAGAGCAAACTTTATCTCGCCGCCGAGCAAAGCTACCGCAAGGCGCTGGAGCTCAATCCCAAATCAGAGGCGGTCCTACTGGATTTGGCGCTCGTCTATGAACTCGAAAGCAAAACCGAAGACGCGATCCAAACCTATCAGCGCCTTTTACAGGTCAACGCCCAAAACGCCTGGGCGCGCCGGCGCTTGGGCGAGCTTTACGTGGGCCAGAACAAGCTCGACGAGGCGCTGCGTCAATTTGAAACGCTGCAAGGCAGCGAAAGCGATCCGCGCGAGACGCGGATTAAAATCGGCCTGATCTCGTTTGAAAAAGGCGATTTTGAGCGCGCTGCGACGGAATTCAATCTGGTTCTGGCCGGTGATCCGGATAACGATCGGGCGCGCTATTATTTAGGCGCGACCTATATCGAAATGAGGGCCGACGATAAGGCTCTGGAAGCTTTCGAGCGCGTCTCGGAAAAAAGCGAGCTTTACGTCGATTCGCGCGTGCAGGCCGCATATCTTTACGATCGTAAAGAAGAGACGCAAAAGGCGATCGAGCTGGTCCAGGCGGTGGCCGCGAAGCGTAACGATCGCAAGGAAATCTATGCCTTTCTGAGCTCGCTGTACCGCAAGAACAAGGAATATCCGAAAGCGATCCAAGCAATGGAAAAGGTCGTCGCCTTGGATCCCAAGAACGATGAGGCCCATTTTCAGCTCGGCGCGCTTTACGACGAAAACAAAAATAAGGAAAAATCCGTCGCGAGCATGAAAAAAGCCATCGAGCTCAATCCGAAAAATGCCGCTGCGCTCAATTATCTCGGCTACACCTGGGCCGAGATGGGCGTGCAGCTCGATGACGCGGAAGATATGATCCAGCGCGCTCTTAAGATCCAGCCCAACGATGGCTTTTACATCGACAGCCTGGGTTGGGTTTATTATCAAAAGGGCGATTATCCGAAGGCCGTCGAACAGTTGGAACGGGCGGTCGAGATCACGGTCGACGATCCGACCATTATCGAACACCTCGCCGACGCCTATGAAAAAAGCGGCAGGGGCGATCGCGCCTTGGCCCGCTACCGAGAGGCGCTCAAGCGCACCAAAGAAAACGAGCAGATCAAGCGCCTCCGCGATAAAATCCAGCGCCTGGAGAAAAAGATTTGACCCTGGTCCATCGGCGCGCCGGCGTTGCCTCGGTTACCTCGTTTAAAATTCTGATTCTTACGGCCGTCGCGCTCGCGCTGTTCGGTTGCGCGACGGTGACGCCGCCGCCGGAAAGTAAGCTGCCCGCGCCGGTCTGGGAAGCGGGCAAACTGATCGAGTCGATCACCCAACGCGACCGCCAGTTCCGCTCTCTGCGCGCGCTCGCGCAGATCGATTATGCCGGACCGGAAGGCAAACACGGCTTTCAAGAAGCTGTTCTCGTACAGCGGCCCGATCGGTTGCGTTTGGAGACGCTGACTTTTTTGGGCGCGATCCTGATCGTTACGGCCAACGATAAGGAAATTATCGGTTTGCATCCGCGCGAGGGGGTGTTCGTGCGCGGCGCGGCCACGAAAGAAAATTTGCGCCGCTATACGCAGATTCCGCTCGAGCTCAAAGAGATCACCACGTTGTTGAGCGGCTTGCCGCCGGTCGACGTCAATCCGACACCGAGCCTCGACGGCAACACGCTGATCTTTGCTCAGAACGGGCGTAAGCGCGATGCGTTGACGTTTGACTTGCAACAACCGGTGCCGAGCAAATGGGAGCGTTTCAACGCCGAGGGCAAAGTCGAGCTGATCGCTCAATTCAGTAATTACGTTTCGACGCTGGCCGGGCTTTTTGCCCAGCGCATCGTCTTCGAAGCCCCGCTACAAAAAAAGAAAGTCGAAATTCGTTACCAAGAGCCGGAAATCAACGGCTCGATACCAGCCGAACTTTTCTCGCAGCAAAAGCCCGCCAACGCGCAGGAAGTGCCGATCGAAGCGGTGGGGAGTTGACGATGCTCCCGAAGATTTGGCGGTTCACGCTTGCGCTGCTCTTGCTCACCGGATGCGGCGATAAAACCGAAGTCAAAGTATCCGACGCGCCGCCGCCGGCGCAAAAAGATGTGGGCAAGCCGGTGACGGGAGACTGGCTGGTGATTCACAGTTTGAGCGATCCGGAGCTGCTCAATCCGCTGACCAGCAGCGACGCTTCGTCCAGCGAAGTGCTGAACTACGTCTTTGAGACTCTGCTGACGCGCAATCCAAAAACCTTGGAGCTGAAACCCGCGGTCGCGGCGACGCGGCCCGAAATATCTCAGGACAAGCTCATTTACACTTTCAAGATTCGCCAGGATGTGCGCTTCCAGGACGGCCGGCCGGTCACCGGGGAGGATGTGCTTTTCAGCGTCAAGGCGATCAAATGTCCGTTCGTCAACGCGCCCTTTCTGCGCGTCTATTTCAATTCCTTGATCGACGCCGAGCTGGTCGATCCGTACACGATTCGTTTTGTTACCAAGGAGCCCTATTTCCTCAACGAGAGCGTGCTCGGCGGCATCACCCTGCTGCCGCGCCATTACTACGATCCGGAAAATCTTTTGCAGCGGATTAGCGTCCGACAGCTCGCCCAGGACCCGGCGAAACTGCCGGCCGAGGCGAAAAAATTCGGCGAGCAATTCAATCGCAATTTTAACCGCAGCCCGCTCGGCTCCGGCCCGTACAAGTTCAGCCACTGGAAAACCGGCCGCGAGATCGAGCTCGCGCGCGACCCGAACTACTGGGGCAACGGCAAAGAAGGCATCGATCAGCCGCACCTCGATCGGCTGAAGTTTCGCATCGTGAACAATATGGACGCCGCGCTGACCCTGCTCAAAAGCGGCGGCCTCGATTACATGGAAGTCTTAACTCCGGTGCAGGTGGTGCGCGGCACCAACAGCGAGCGCTTCAAGCGCGAGTTCAAAAAATATGAAGACTCCGCGCCGACCTACACGTACATCGGCTGGAACACCGCCCATCCTAGTGTGCGCGACACGAAA
>JBEVIO010000184.1:0-6513 GCA_040510635.1 Binatia bacterium
AAGTAATCCAGCTGATTCGCCTTGCCAGGTTTTATTGACTTGTAGTACCGCCAACGGAGTGAAATCCTTTAACCGAGTTTTCGACATGCTAAATGATTTCAGTGATTGCGGGAGATAATTATGAATACACTGAATCGATTCGGAAGATTGGCGCTTCTCGTACAGGCGATCGTCGTCGGGTTGACCGGCACGGCATTCGCCCAGGAGGATTTCTACAAGGGCAAGACGATCAAAATCATACGCGGTGGCGGGCCGGGGGGGTCGGGCGAGTTTCAGACCCGAGCGCTGGTGCGATTTCTGGAAAAGTACATTCCGGGAAAACCCACCTTGATGGTGGAATTCATCGAGGGCGCAGCAGGGCGAAAGGCCACCAACGTGCTTTACAGCTCGACGCGGCCGGATGGGCTGACGATAGGATCGATCGGAGCGGGACTGGTCGTCGGGCCGCTTTTGGGCCTGCCCGGCAGCAATTACGATCTCGATAAGTTTATTTACCTCGGGTCGACGGACGCCGGTGATCCGTACATCTTTTACACGAAAGGAGACAAGGGATTGGATAGTCTTGAGAAGCTACGGGCGGCGAGCGGTCTCAGGTTCGGCGCCCACGCGGTCGGGCATCCCGTCTACGTCACCGCGCGCCTGGTTGCCTATCTTCTCAATTTAAAAGAGCCGAAGTTCGTGACCGGATTTACCGGTCCGGAGATTTACATTGGCATTGAGCGCGGCGAACTCGATGCGCATGCGACCGGAGCGGCGCGATTTGTCGTGGAGAAGCCGGAATGGATCGAAAAAAAATTGGTTCATTTCCATACGACGCTGACGGTTCCCAAGGGGCGTCATCATCCGGCATTTGCCCAGGTGCCCGAGTTGGGGAGCTTTGCCAAGTCGGATAACGAGCGAAAATTACTCGACATGTTCCGCGCCTTCCAATATCCGCGCTGGCCTTATATTTTTCCTCCGGGGACGCCTAAAGAGCGTGTGCAGATCATTCGTGAGGCCATGCGCAAGGCCTTTGCCGATCCGGAATTTCCCGCGGAGTTTAAAAAGCTGATGGGCGATGGTCCCGCGCCCCTCACCGGTGAGGAATTGGAGCGAGCGATCAAAGAACTGCCGCGCGATGCAGAGGTGGTGCAATTATATAAAAAAATGGCCGGCGCGGATCCTCTACCGACACGATGACCGGTTGGCCGCGCGGCTATTTTTCACCGCCGAGCCGTTGCGGACAGTACCGCAAACCTCAAGATTTGTCAGAGAAATAAAAATCTCACCGGAAGAAAAAATCCGCCATCGGACTGTGGGCAGCATTTCGCTGCAGCGTGCGAGCGGGAGGCACGCGCCAGCGCAACCAACCGAGCAAAAGTAAAATGGCGCCAGCACTCGTCAGGATTGGTACCAAGACTTGAAAGAAAATATTGACGTTAGGCAGAACCACGCCCTCGACCAAGCCGGCGATGAATAGGACAATGGCGATCAACGCAAACTTAATTCCCATCCAGAGCGACAGCCTGATGTCTTTAGAACGGCCTAGCCATAGGCGCCGTTCGTCTTTTTTGATAAGCGGGACTCCGTTTATCCTGCGCATTAGCACCACGATTCCCAATAACAGCGGGACCGACCAGAGCGACAAAAGCAGTTTCCACATAACCAACTCCGTTATATTGGGTTAAGCTGCCGTCTCCAATTTGCTTCCTGGCTTATTCTATTGATTTACGCAAACCGTATTCCAATCTGACGATGGTTAATTTCGTTGAGAAAATAGTCGAGGAAGTAAATTGCCGTATCGCCCGTAAGGGGAAAAAGACCGACAATTAGAGCAAAGTAAAATTTAATGCGGTGGCAGTTGTAACTCGGGTCTCAGCGCTGTTGCCGCGAAGAAAACCAACGGCTAGACTGGAAAAATATGAGCGCCAAGATCACCAAGAAATCTGTTAAGTCATCCGCCGGCGCGGCCGCGCCGGTGAAAACGGACTCGCATAAAGTGCTGTTGCTCGACGGCCACTCGCTCGCGTATCGCGCTTTTTTCGCTTTGCCCGATACTCTCGTCACGTCCTCCGGCCAAGTGACCAACGCCGTCTATGGCTTTACGGCGATGCTGCTCAAGCTTCTCGCCGACGAGCGGCCGCAGGGAGTCGTCGTTTGCTTCGATAAGGGCGCGCCGCAATTTCGTCTCGATCGTTACGCTGAATACAAGGCCGGCCGAGCTGCGACTCCCGATTTGTTCAAGCAGCAACTGCCGTTGATCCGCGAGGTGCTGGGAAGCTTGCGCATTCCCACAGTCGAGCTCGAAGGCTACGAAGCCGACGATCTGCTGGCTACCTTGACCAAACACGCGAGGGAAGAGGGTTGCGAGGTGATTCTGGTCACCGGCGATCGCGACATCCTTCAACTGGTGCGCGACGGCGTCGCCGTCATCATGACGCGCCGCGGCATCTCCGACGTGATCCGTTACGATGCGCCGGCGGTGGTCGAGCGCTATGGCGTGACGCCGGAGCAGTGGATCGATTTCGTGGCGCTCAAGGGCGAGACTTCGGACAACTTGCCGGGCGTGCCCGGTGTCGGTGACAAGACCGCCGCGCAGCTGATCAATAAATACGGCGCCATCGAGCAAGTGATCGCTCATGCCGGCGAGCTTACGCCGAAGCTGCGCGAGGCGATAACGAAATACGCCGAGCAAGTGCGCATCAATAAAGAGCTCGGCCACTTGCTCGATGACGTCAAGGTGGATCTTGATCCGGCGCGGCTTCGGCTCGAAGCGTGGGACGAGGAAGCGGTGCGCAATCTTTTTCTCTCGCTCGAGTTTCGCAGCCTGCACGAGCGTCTGAAAGAGATTAAATTCCATAGCGCGACGGCTGCGCCGGCGCTGGAAGTGAATTCGATCGCGGAATTCACTTCGGAGAGCGAGTTGCGCGACAGCGAGGCCGTCGCGTTCGCCTGGAATGAAGACTGGCTCGCTGTATGCGATAGCGCGGCTGAAGCGCGAGTTCTGCCTTTTGCCGACGCCGTGCATCGGCTTGCCGGTTGCCTGAAGGATCCGCACCGGCCAAAGATCGCCCATGATGCCAAAGCGCTTTTTCGTGCTGCGCTCGGCGCCGGCGTCGAAATCGAAGGGTTCTATTGCGACACCAAGGTTGCCGCCTATCTTCTCGAGCCCGGTTCTCCGTCGGGATATACCGTGGGCGAGACGGTCAGTCGCTATCTTGGCGTTTCCATCGACGCGGACAAAAGCGAGCCGCAAGCGGGCGAGCAGGCCATGCTGGCCTTCACCGCCGACGAAAAACAAAATATCGGCCGTGCCGCCGTGGCGATTCGTGCCGTCGCGCCGGTCATTGAAGCTCAGCTCCGCGCTCAAGGCGCGTGGGAGTTGGCGACGAGTTTGGAGTTTCCTTTGATTCAAGTGCTGGCGCGCATGGAGCACGACGGCATTCTCATCGACCGCGATTATCTCGAAAAGCTCAACACGGACTTCGGACAAAAAATGATGGCTCTGGAAGGGACGATTCAGCAGCTTGCCGGAGAAGAGTTCAACGTCAACTCCAATCTGCAGTTGCAGCGCATTCTCTTCGACAAACTGGCCTTGCCGAAGACTCGCAAGATCAAAACCGGCTACTCCACCGACGCCGGCGAGTTGGAGAAGCTTGCCGGGAGCCATGCGATTATCACCTCCTTGCTCGAATACCGCGAGGTGTCGAAGCTCAAGAACGGTTTCAGCGAGATGCTGCTGGCGCTGATCGATCCACAGAGCCGGCGCATCCACACGACCTACGAGCAGGCGACGGCGGCGACCGGGCGCCTGTCCTCGAGCGCGCCCAACCTGCAAAATATTCCGATTCGCGGCGAGCTGGGCCGGCAAATCCGCCGCGCTTTTATCGCCCCGCCGGGGCACGTATTGCTGTCGGCGGATTACTCGCAGATCGAGCTACGGGTGCTCGCTCATCTTTCCGAGGACGAGGCGTTTTGCCAGGCCTTTGCCGAGGGGCACGACTTTCATGCGACGATCGCCGCCAAAGTTTACGGCGTCGAGCTGAGTCAGGTCACTTCGGCAATGCGCAATCAGGTCAAGCAATTCTCCTACGGCATCGCTTACGGCATGTCCACCTACGGTGTCTCGCAACGCCTCGGCGTTGAAATGGACGAGGCGGCGAGCTTCGTGGAAACCTACTACGCCCAGTTTCCCAAGGTGAGAAATTTTCTTGCTGCCCAGGTGGACAAGGCGAAGGTCGACGGCTTTACCACCACGATGTTCGGCCGGCGCCGCTATCTGCCGGAGCTGCTTTCGTCAAATTTCCGCTTGCGCGCCTTGGGCGAGCGCATGGCGCTCAACGCGCCGATCCAGGGCAGCGCCGCCGACATTCTCAAAAAAGCCATGATCGGCGTCGACGCCGCGCTGCGGCAACAACCGGTCGCGAAAATGCTGCTGACGGTGCACGACGAGTTAGTTTTCGAAGTTTCCACGGACAAGCTCGATGAGGCGCGGGCGCTCATCGAAAAAGAGATGACTCAGGCTGCCGATCTGCGCTGCGGCCTAGCGGTAGAAGTCCACAGCGGCACCAGTTGGGCCGAAGCGCACGCGTGAGCGAGCTAGCGGTGGGTATTTTGTATGGTTGCAGCAAGCGAGCAGAGAACCGCAGCGGAAAACTCGACATGAGCATCACGTATTGCGTATCTGCGGTGAATTTCTGACCGGTTAATTCTCGGTCTTGGCGGGGACTTGATATCCGCAGCGCGCTCAACTATTCAACTAGCCTGGTGGGCGGTCATTTGTTACAATTTTAGCCCAAGGAGGGTCCCATGCCACCACGTTCGATCGGCTCCGGTGCTATTTCCTTCGGTTTGGTATCAATCCCGGTAAAACTGTATTTAGCCGCGTCATCAGAATCGCCCAGTTTTAATCTGCTGCATGCGCGCTGCGGCAACCGCATTCGCCAGCAGCGCTTTTGTCCGGCGTGCAATACGGTGGTGGAGCGCGAGGAGTTGATCCGGGGTTATGAAGTCAGCAAGGACCAGTACATCCAAGTCACGGACGAAGAGCTGAAGGCGCTCGAGGGCGAAGCTTCCGAGGAAATTGAGATCGCCGAATTTGTTCCGCTCGAAAAGGTCGATCCGATTTATTTCGAGAGAAGCTACTATCTGGGCCCGGATCGGGGCGGGGAAAAGGCCTATCGTCTGCTCGCCGATACCATGGCGCAGGTCGGCAAAGTCGCGCTCGCCAAGTTCGTCCTGCGCGGCAAGGAGAACTTGGTCATCGTCCGCTCGGCGCGCAACGGTCTCGTGCTTCATACCATGTATTTTGCCGACGAGGTGCGCAATTTCGACGAGATCGCCAAGGGTGAATCCGCCAAGATCAGCGAGGCAGAGAGTCAACTGGCCGTTCGTCTCATCGAGGAGCTGTCGACCGGTGACTTCGAGCCCGACAAGTACGAAGACGAATACTCGCAGCGGGTTTTGGATCTCGTCGACAAAAAAGCCGAGGGCCAAAAAATTACTTTGGCCAAGCCCCAGGCGCGCCGCGGTCAGGTGATCGATCTGATGGCGGCGTTGAAGGAGAGTCTCGGCAAGAAAGCGCCGAAACAGAAAAAGCCGGCGGTCCGGGCAAAGTCGAGCGAACCTGAAAAGGTTCGGAAAAGGGCCGACTCTTCCAGGAAATGAAACTTTTCTCCACGGCGGAGGCGGCGAAAATCCTAAATCTGCCGGACAGCCGCATCCGCTCTTTCATCCGCGCCGGCTTTCTCGTCCCGGCGCGAAACGAAAAAAAGGATCTCCGGTTTACTTTTCAAGATCTGCTTTTCTTGAAAACCGCCAAAAGCCTGCTGGCATCGCGGGTCTCGGCGAAAAGAATAGTCCGCATGCTCTCTTCCTTGAAGCGGCAACTGCCCGATGAGCGGCATCTTTCCAGTCTAAAAATTTACGCCGACGGACGGCGGGTCGTGGTGTGGGACGGCCAAGCGAGCTGGCAGCCCGACTCGGGGCAGTTTTTGTTCAACTTCGATGCGCGCAGCGTGGTGCGCACGGCCAAGCTGCCGTCGACCAAGCCGGTCAAAGAAAGTCTCAGCGCCCAGCACTGGTTCAATCTCGGCAGCGAATTGGAAACGACTTCGACCGAGGAAGCAGAGCGAGCCTATCAAAGGGCGCTGGAGCTCGACCCAAAGATGAGCGATGCTCATCTCAACCTGGGGAAACTTTATCATGATAACGGCAAGCTCGATAAAAGTGAGGGGCACTATCGCGCGGCGATGGAATGCGCGCCCCGCGAGGCGGCGCCCTATTTCAACTTAGGCGTGCTGCTGGAAGATCTAAAAAAACCGCAGGATGCGGCGCGCTGCTATCAAGACGCGCTTGATCGAGATCCCGACTTTGCCGACGCCCATTATAACCTGGGCCTCGTTCTTGAATTCCTCGGCAAGAAAAATCAAGCTTTCGCTCATCTGCGCACTGCGCGGAAACTTTATCTCGGCAGATAACCTGCCCCAACAGCGGGGCAGTTTTGCAGTTCAACTTGTGCCGTCATGTTTCGAG
>JBEVIO010000185.1:0-9100 GCA_040510635.1 Binatia bacterium
GAGCTTGGCAACTTGAACAAGTGCCAGTTTGGCACGGCATACAATTCGGCATAGGAGCCATAGCCATTGGATATGCCATAGGCGACCCGATCTCCGATTTTGATGTCTTTAACGCCGGAACCGACTTCGACGACGGTGCCGGCTGCCTCGGCGCCAGGGATATATGGTAGCGCGCGGCGATGGTGGCCGCCCCAGTGAAATCCCGAGCGATAATAGATATCGAGAAAATTAACCCCGGCAGCTTCGATCTTGACTAAAACCTCACCGGACTTCGGGCTCGGATCGGGAATTTCTTCATAGCGGAGTAACTCCGGACCGCCAAGCTCGTGGACGCGAACTGCTTTCATTCGTAGCGGCTTAGATCAATTATCGAGGAGCGCAATTACGCGTGCGGGCGCCGATTCGGTTTTCCATTTGACCGGCAACGCGACGACTTGGGCTGTGGGACCGATTTGATCGAGATTAATCAGGTTCTCGATCTGAAAAATCACCTTCGGCAAAATCGTCCGATGAACGCGCATGGCGCTTTCCAAAATCTGATCGGCTTGCTGATAATCGGTGCCTTTCTCCTCTTGCGCGAAGTCGTAGCCGACAACCGACGGCTTCTTGTTGACGATCCACTGGGCCGCTTCCTTTGTCAGATAGGGCGAGTCGTTCCACCACTTGGGATCGGTGGTGTCGTGGCCCTTCGGCCAGTCGGTTCTGAGCAACAGCATGCCGCCTTCTGGAATCTCCACGCCTTGCTGCTTCAGTTTTCGTTCGGCTTCATCCAAGTCGTCCGGCGAAATGCTGGCGTGCGCAATGCCTTTGGCGGTTAAATCCAAGACCACGGCTTTGCCCATCATCGGTTCGAGGGGCAATTGTTCGATCGACGGCTTGTCGCGAAAAAAATGATGCGGCGAGTCGATGTGGGTGCCGGCGTGCACGGTCATCTCAACGATGTTGGAGACAAAACCTTTATCCTCCCACTTGATGATCGGTTTCAGCTTGAAATATTTTTCATCGGGCGCGAAAGGCGCCGAGTCGCACTCTTCTACAGTCATGCTGAGATCGACGATACGCATTCAAATATCCTCCGAGACGGTTGGTCAATCATCTATCCCGCCCGCCCAGGAAAAGTCAACGCCGTGCCGGGCGAAGCGGGCCGAGCCAAGCGGTAATCGATGGGGCGCGTTCCAACGTCCAAAAGTCCTTTAAAAAATTCGCAATTTGACGCGGCGGTAAAATACCATCGGCACATTGGCGCAACTTATCTTCAATTTCGGCGCGCGAAGGAGGGAGCTTCGGATGACCGCGGGCGATGGTAGTCTTTCCTCGATGAACTACACCGTTGTTCATCGTAATTTCGATTTCGGTATCGATGCCAATCTTTTGCGTTCCTTTCCGTGGGGGCCGGCGCACGAGCTCAACTCGTTTCATAAGCCTTTTGACCTTTGGGTCATGCAGCCATTCAGCAGTGAATTGTTTTAGTCCGGCTTTGCCGTCGACGATCGCAACAGCTACGGCAAAATTGAGGCTGAATTTGGCTTGGAGACTATCTAGCGGATTTTCGTAAACCAGAGGGCGGGCGGCATTGGTATCGAGACCGACGCGAATTCGCTCGATGTTCTTCGGATCGATACTGTGTTTTGCACGCAAGTTCAGTGTCAGGTCGAGGGTGGGGTGGAGTACCCCGGCGCAGGGGTAGAGCTTGATTGCTAGCCCTGGTTCGCGGACAAAAAAGGGCTTACCGAATCGCAGGAGATCGGCGTCGACCCGGCCGCGGCAGGCGGCGGAGAAAAACCCCATGGGGTCATCGAAAATATTTTCCGAAGCGGTGAAACCGTCGGCAGCGAGTGTCGTGGCAATCACGCCATTTTCTGCTGCGCGCCCAGCGTTTAGTCCTTTAGCCATAGTTCCGCGATTGGCGCGCAGACCGGACGCGAGCGTGCCGGCAATGCCTAACGCATGGCGTATCGAACGCGGTGACAGTTTGAGCAGCTGGGCGCCAGCCGCTGTGGCGCCGAATGCACCAAGCGTCCCGGTCGGATGAAAACCGTCCAAATAGTGACATGGGTCAACCGCATCGCCTAATCGGCAGGCGACTTCAAGGCCAACGATGTACGCGGTAAGCAGTGCTGCTCCCGTAGCTCTGCGGCTCTCGGCCAAGGCGAGCGCCGCGGCCAACACGGGCGTGGTCGGATGGGTTTGTTGCCCCATCGGACGCGACGGCAACGTTGCGAGTTGCGCCTCGTCGTAGTCCAGAACATGTCCCTGGACGCCGTTTATCAATGCCGCATGCTCGGCGGAAAATTTGCTAAGCGAGCCCAGCACTGTCGCTTCACCGGTCAATTTCTGCCGGCGAAAACGGCGGCGCAAAAGTAGGCTGGATTTTTCGTTGGCGCCGCCCAGCATGGTCGCCAAACCGTCAAGTAAGTGAAGCTTGGCGGTCTCGCGCACCTCAGGCGAGATATTTTTTATCGTAGCTCGCGCGACGAAGTCGCTGATATCAGCGGTGACCGTTTTACTGGATTGGCCGCGAGAATTCACGTGCGGAGGTTCAGTCAGGAAAACGGCGGTTGGGTCGCTTTTGAAATTCGCCGCGTAAAAAGAGACGGTGGCTGTGAAGCGACTATCTCTTCCGTTTGCGCGCGACCTTGCGCGGAGGGGTGCCTTTGGCCTGCTCGATGTTCTCTCCGCTCGAACCATCCAGTTTAGGTTGGACGTTGTCGTTGATCCATTTTTGGTCCCACCATTCGACCGGGAGCACGGGTAGGCCGTTCAGGTAGACGCCAAAATGAAGATGGTCGCCGACGGCAAGCCCGGTTTCGCCGGTTTTGCCGATGGGCTGTTGTTGCTTGATGGGGTCGCCCACTTTGACGTCGATGGCGCTTAAGTGAGAGTAGAGGGTGAAAAGGCCCAAGCCATGATCGATGATAACCGTGTTGCCGTAGATTCCCAAATCACCGACGAACGCGACGACACCGCTGTTGGCCGCTTCGGCCGCGTAATGCTTTGTGACCGATAAGTCGTAGCCGACATGATACGCCGTATCGATCGCTTCGTTGTTGTAAATGTAAGTGCGCGCGTCGGCGAAGTTCGCTTCTACCTTTGAATTCGTGAGCTGGCTAAAGGCGCCGTGCCAGAGAATGGTCGGCGTCGACTTCTCGGTGATCGAGCGGATTTTATCTTCGTTCTCTTTGCGCAGATTTTTGTTCACCTTGATAAAAATATCTTTCGAGCTTCCTTGGCGCGCGCCCACGTCATTTAACAACGGCGCGACCTTTTGCTGGACGAAATCTTCGGAGATTTGGATCGTGCTCTTTTTGTACTTTACATTCTTGAGCTCGTAGACGAGTTTCATTTCCCGCCTATTGCCGGCTTTATCGGTGGCCACGAGCGACGCCTTTTCCGTCTCCGGGACATTGTAAGGGTGCGCGAAAAAAACCAGGTAATGATCCGGGTGTTCCTTAATTTGGCCTTTGTAGCCCGGAAAAAAGTAATTACCGATCTTGATGCCGGAAGCGATCGTATCGGGCGACGGTTTGTAAACGATCACGCCGACGCCGCCAAAGTTGACATAACGATCGTCCGCAACCATCTCCAGGGACGGCGGCGTGATGTCAATGGTCAAATTCTTTTGAACGACGGACTCATTGCCGCGAAAAAAATTCCACAACGACCGGTCACGAGCGGTTACGCGCAGCACGGCCGGCCCTTCTTTCAAGCCGGTGAGCTTCGACGACAAAGCCACGGTGAATTTCTTTTGCGCTAAAGGCTGATCGTACTGCTCAGAAACCAGCGCGTGCTCGGTCCCGCCGGCGATCAACACCACGGCGAAGGATTTTAAGCCCGTGCCCGGCTCGTCGACTTCGATCTCCACCGGGGCGAGACCGATGGTGTCGGTATCCGGGGTGATCTTGATCTGCGGGCGGCGCCATTCGAAACGGGGTACCAAAAGGTAGCCGCCTCCGATGACGAGGATGATCAATACCAGATAGACGAGGCCGCGACCCGGCACAAACCTTCGTCTGGGTTTGCCAAATTCAAGCGCGCTCATGGATTAAATGAATCAAAGATATGTTTGGGGAACCGCTCCAGCGCTAGAATAAACGCGGCTCGCGGTGATGTCAACAAAACTCTATTGTAACTTGGCACAATCGACAGCAGGGTTCGGTGGCGGTTTGCGCAAACGAGTGGGAAGGGCGCCGGTTACAACATTCCTTTGTCGTTGAAGCTAAAGAAGCGGTCGCGGCCGATCACCACGTGATCGAGAACCCGCACGCCCATGACGTCACCGACTTCTTTCAAGCGCCGGGTGATGTCGATGTCTTCCGGGCTCGGCGCCGGGTCGCCGCTCGGATGATTATGGACGAAAATCACCGCCGCGGCAGACTCGCGGATCACCGGATTGTAAACTTCGCGCGGATGGACCAAGGAAGCCGTGAGCGAACCCTCGGAGATTTTCACGTCGCGAATCTTGCGGTTTTTATTATTGAGCAGCACGACATAGAAAAGCTCGCGCTTTTCAGCACCAAGATTGTCGCGAAAATGATGATAGACGTCTTCCGCGGAACGAAGCGGCTGGCCGGCTTCCCACTTTTGATTGCCGACCCGTTTGGCGATTTCGAGACAGGCTTTGACTTGGGCGACTTTTGCCGGGCCGATCCCTTTGACTTTGCCGAGCTCGCCGAAGGACGCTTCGTCGATACCTTTCAATCCGCCGAAATGATTCAACAAAAGGCGCGCGTGATCGATCGCGCTTTCGCCCGTGCTGGCGTTGCCGTTACGTAAGATGATCGCCAGCAATTCGGTTTCACTGAGCGATTGCGCTCCCTTGGCCAGAAGTTTTTCCCGCGGCCGATCTTCCTCGGGCCAATCCTTGATGGTCTGGTACGAAGCCATTGATACCTCTCGTTGTTCAAAGACCGAATCAGAACCGGCTGTCCTCGCCGAGTTCGTTTACCACACTGTTTAAGGACTAGTCCAGGGCGCGGAGCGCAAGCCCTTTGAGATATTCGCCTTCGGGATGATGCAGGCTAACGGGATGATCGATCGGCTGGCCGAGCCTTTTGACTACGGTGACCTTGCGTCGTGCATCGACGGCGGCGCCGAAGACGACTTTTTGGAAAAGATCTATTGAAAGATGCTGGGAGCAAGAGAAGGTGAGGAGTACACCGCCTGGGTTAAGATGCTTGAGCGCGTGCAGATTGAGAAACTTATAGCCGCCGGTGGCGGCGTCTACGTTGCTTCGTTTGGGAGCCAAAGACGGCGGGTCCACCACGATCAAGTCGAACTTTCGTTCGATTTCTTTTAGATAAGCGAAGGCGTCGCCTTTCAGTAGCTCTCCTGGCGCCTCGGCGAAGCCGTTCAATGCTAAATTCTGCTCGGCCAGTTCCAAGGCGGGTTTCGACGAATCGAGAGTGACGACTTCTTTCGCTTTGCCGCCGAAGGCGTAAACCGAGAAAGCGCCGCTGAACGAAAAACAGTTCAATACACTGCGATCGTGCGCCAGCGTCGATAGAAACGCCCGGTTATCGCGCTGGTCCAAAAAAAAGCCGGTTTTCTGCCCACGGCGAACATCGACGAGAAACTTATAGCCATTTTCCTCGACCGTAATTGCCTCGGGCGGCGCGTCGCCGCGCAGTACTCCGATGGCAGGGTCGAGACCTTCTTCGTCTCCGACCCGCCCTTCGCTGCGCTCGAAGATCGCGACGCTGGGTTCGAGAGCGCCCAGTGCTTCGGCAATGTCGTCTTTGAACAACGCCATGCCGGCGGTGAAAAATTGACAAACGAGAAAATCGGCGTAGCGATCGACAATCAATCCTGGGAGAAAATCGCCTTCGCCGTTGACGATTCGGTAGGCGTTAGTCGATGCAGCAAGGTGCCGTTTCCTGAAAGCCTGAGCGGTGGAGAGCCGACGCGTGAAGAACTCACTGTCGATCTCTTCTTTCTGCCAGGTAAGCAAGCGCAAGCGGATTTGCGATCTTGGATTGTAAAGCCCGCGGGCGAGCCAAGTCTTTTTGCAATCAAAGACATCCGCCACTCCGATGTCATCTTGGGCCCCTTCGATTCTCTCGATGGCGCCGGAAAATACCCAAGGATGGCCGTTTTGCACCGGGCGCTCCCGGCCTTGTTTCAAGTAGATACGTTGCATGGGGAATACTATCGGTGCGAAATTGCTTGAACGGGACGGCGGATCAGAGAGATTGAGCTCTCTGTTCAAAAAGTTCAAACCGTTCAAGGGATCAAGATTGACCGCCTCGAACCTGTCGCCTTCCGCCTATTCTTTACGAATGAACGTGCCGCTCTTGCCGCCGCTTTTTTTAACGAGACGGATCTCGCCGATCGTCATCTCGCGGTCGACGGCTTTGCACATGTCGTAGATCGTTAGGCCAGCGACGGACACGGCCGTCATGGCCTCCATCTCGACGCCGGTTTTACCGCTGACGCGAACCGTGGCTTCGATATCGACGCGGGCAGGCTCTTTTTGCGGCGTGAGCTCGATTTCCACCGCAGTGATGTTGAGCGGGTGGCACATGGGGATTAATTCCGAAGTCTTCTTTGCCGCCATGATGCCAGCGACCCGGGCGACGGAGAAGACATCGCCTTTCTCGATTTTGTCTTCGAGAATCAGCGCCAAAGTTTCCGCGCGCATATGAATACTGCCGCTCGCGATGGCGATTCTGCTGGTTATTTCCTTTGCGCTTACATCGACCATTCGGGCTCGGCCTTGGTCATCCAAATGACTGAGTTGTGCCATAAATTTCCCGCTTCCAATCCGGTTTGGTAGCCGAATGTGCTTCACCGTGCCCATGGCAACTATTCGTATCGAGTTTCAAATAGACAGCCGAGCACGACTCTCACGCTCTGAGGGTTACTTTCTGCACCTTTGCTTTTATGTTAAAAAATCACAATGGACAAGAAAAGTCATTACCGAACTATCATTTTGGGTTCGGGTGCCGCCGGACTGACGGCGGCAATTTATGCCGCGCGCGCCAATCTTCAACCGCTGGTGATCGAAGGATCTCAACCGGGCGGCCAGCTTACGATTACAACCGATGTGGAGAATTATCCTGGTTTTCCCAAGGGAATTATGGGGCCGGAGTTGATGGAGGAATTCAAGAAGCAGGCCGTGCGCTTCGGTACGGAAGTCGTGTTCGGTGAAGTGACATCAGTTGATCTCAAGAAGCGGTCCTTTCAACTCGCTGTCGGCAAAGATACTTACACGTGCGATAGTTTAATCGTTGCGACCGGCGCGACGGCAAAATTGCTCGGTCTCGAATCGGAGATGAAGCTTATGGGCCACGGTGTCTCGGCTTGCGCGACTTGCGACGGATTTTTCTTTAGAGACAAAGAGCTTGTTGTCGTCGGCGGCGGCGACACGGCGATGGAAGAAGCGACGTTTCTCACGAAGTTCGCCACCAAAGTAACCGTTGCACATCGCCGGGACCAACTGCGCGCGTCTAAGATCATGCAAGACCGGGCCGAGAAAAACCCCAAGATTGCATTTGTGTGGGATACTATTGTCGATGAAGTCTACGGCGACCCGAAAGCAGGCGGAGTGACCGGCGTGCGGTTTGTCAACGTCAAGACCGGTAAGACCGAAGATTTCAAGACCGACGGTCTTTTTATCGCCATCGGTCACGAGCCGAATAGCAAGCTTTTCGTCGGTCAATTGGAATTGGATCCGAACGGCTACATTCTGACCCACGATGGCACCAAGACCAATGTTCCCGGCGTCTTTGCCTGCGGCGACGTGCAGGATCACGTCTATCGGCAGGCCGTTACGGCCGCAGGCACGGGATGTATGGCTGCGATTGACGCCGAGCGGTTTTTGGAGAGCCAGGGGCACTAGGGCAGGGTGAAGTCGCTGCGCGACGCTCTATGATCGAAACATGAAATAAACCGCACCGAGCAAGCACAGTCCCGCCCATAAATAATCGAGCTTCATCGGTTCGCGCAGATACAGCATGGCAAAAGGTGCGAATACTGAAAGAGTGATCACCTCTTGAGTGATCTTTAACTGCGCCACACTGAACTGAGTGTAACCGATGCGGTTTGCCGGAACCTGAAGCAGATACTCGAACAGAGCGATGCCCCAGCTCGCGATCGCCGCGATGTACCATTTCCGATCATAGAGATTTTTTTTAAGTGTGCGTACCAGGCAAAGGTCATGAATATATTTGATCCGATAAGCAAGAAGGTCGTTCTCAGGGCAACGGACATTTTTCTGCTTCCTCCAACCGCGATACAACGGAACGTGGCAGCTCGACAATACCGATTCTCCGGCCGCGAGCGGTCTGCTCCATTGCACGAAATTCTACAATGTAACGAAATGGGAATCGAGTATACGCCTGGGGGTCGCCGCGCCGGATGAGCGGGCGTTAAGCATCGCGCTATCGTCGAACGGAAAAAAGCGCTGCGCCGCTTTACAACTTCGGTTCGATCTTCTTCAGTTCGGCGAGGAGGAATTCCTGGCTTTTGATTTCACGACCATCTTTGAAACGAATCAGGTAGGGTTTGCCCGACGTGCCGGACGCGCTGGCAACCTTAGCGATGAAATCCCGGGCGGTTTTGACTTCGGCATCGTTGGCTTCCCACTTGCCGCGCAGAAAGCGCACTGCGGTTGCGGGTTCATAAAACGACCCGTTGCGAACGAACTTGGCGTCTTTAAGATCGCCCACCTGTTTAATCAATGCCTCGATTTTCTGCTTTTCTACTGCGGGTGCGCTTTGTGCAGACGCAAAGCTCGGCAGGATTGCTGCAAACGTTGCCATGCAGGCAAAAAAAACGGTGAGAACCAGCCTTCTTTTCATTATGACTTACCCTGCTTGATTTAGACGTTCGGCGCAGGCAAAAGTTGGTTCCCCCCCCAAAGAGTTAGCTACTTCATGCTGTTTCGGATCAACTCCAGCACATTAGCGGTGGTTCGGACTCGCGCCATGCGCGGGAAGACGGTATTCATAAAAGCCGCCATCGAGTCTTCATGGGAGTTGCTGCAGGCGTCGCGGACGACGATAATGTTGTAGTCCAAATCGCGCGCTGCATAGACAGTCGAGGCGACGCCGACGTCGACGGCGCCGCCGGAAACGATCAAGGTATCGATGCCGCCCGAGCG
>JBEVIO010000186.1:0-6483 GCA_040510635.1 Binatia bacterium
GTTTCTTTTTGTGCTAGGTAGCGACGATTTTTCGCCAATAGTTGCGGCTGGCTTTCCAGCTGCTGCTTGACCCACTCGCGCCGATCAAAAAACGGCGTCACAATGGCGAGTTTAGCGACAAAACCCAGCAGAATGAGCGCCGTCACGAGCGCGAGGCTGCGTTCCCGCTTCGACAGCCTTTGCCAAAAGTTAATCATGGTTTAGCTTTCGACTCCTTGACAGGCTGACTCTTGGTTTCTTTGATCTCCACGCCTTTCGCCGCCGGTTTCGGCTTCTCAAGCTCCGCCTTCAAAGAAAAAGTCTCGCGATTATCACGACCGCGATTGGAGGGCGCGTTGAAGCCGACGTTTTCAAATAGGGGGGAGCGCTCTAACAGGGGAATCAAGGCCGAGGCGCTCTCGGCGTTGCCTTGAATCTCCAATAATCCGGCGCGATAACGCAGGTTCGAAAAATAAGCGTTGTTCGGCACCACTTTTGAGAGCTCATCGAGCACACGGAGCATCTCGCCGCGGCGTCGATCGAGGTCCCCGAGCAAAGCCGTTTCCTTGCGCAATTGCTCGAGCTGTATTTCCTCGGCGCGCAGCGCGCGGATCGCGGGCTCGATTTTTTTATTCTCGCTTTGCAATTGGCGGAGCCGCAACTCATCTTTGATCGGAAAGCTCGCGCCCCAGACGAGCAGCGCAATGAAAAGCAGGCTGAGGAGGACCGTGTTGAGGAGAGAGAAAGTTTTCGCGCTGTCCGCGTCGTTGCCCTCGTGGCGCAAAAAGTTTGCTGCCAGCGACGCTTCACGGACACCACGCAAGGCCGCGCCGATGGCGGGCAGTAATTCCGCATCGACGGGCTGGCTAAAGCCTTTTAGGCGCTCTGCGCCAAGGGTGGTCATGTCCGCAGCCGCCGCGAGTTTGCCGTTGACCACGCCGTTGAGCAGCGCGAGATCGCCGCACCGATAAAACTGCGGGACTTGGTTCAGGCCTTCCTGCAGCAGCTCTTTGCCCGCGCCTTGAGCCCACTCGGCGGCCGGAAAGCGATGGCAATACAACAATTCGGTCGTCGGCTTCCAGCGGCTGTCTTTGAGCTGGACGCCGATCATTTCCCATTCCTTCGCATGGGCAGCTATCATAGCGGCGCCGCCGGTTGTCGGCGCGCTCGTGAACAGAAGATAATTGGCCAAGGCGGTGGCGGTCGTCTCGATGCCTCTCGGCTTGATGCCAAAAGATTCTAATAAGCCGAGAAGACCGTCGACGGCTTTCTTTGGCACGGCAAAGACATAGACACTGAACTTTTCGCCCTTTCTTCCGACCGGATAAAAATCGTAGTAAATATCCTCGCGCTTGAAAGGCAATTGCCGTTCGATTTCGTATTCGAGCACCTGCTGGAGATTGTCTTGCGCCGCCAGCGGCAAGAAAACCTGTTGGCTGATCACTTGCTCCTGCGGCAAGCAAAGATAAATCGCATCGCGCGCGGCGTTGAAATGCGGCAATAAGGAAATAATCGCTTGCCGCAGCGCACGCTCATAGGAATCGCTCTCTGCTTTCAGGGCAATTTCCCGCACGTCATCGGCAACCCAACCGGTAAGCTCTGCGATCGCTTGTCGACCGTCGCCGAGCGTCAGCTCACGCAGCTCTTGCTCCAGCATGGCAATGTTGAGCAAGCTCTTGCGTAGTCGCACCAGCACCAGCCGATCGCTTAGGACATAGAGACCGGCACTGGTAAGAAAATCAGCGCGCGAAAAGTCTTGTAAACGACCTAACCCGATCATCGCGCACGACCTCGCCAAGCGAATGTCACAATCTGTACGGCCATAAAACGCATCTTACTCTAAGATTCAGCTACGGGGTAGCGTTATGTCACGGTCCAACCAGCGCAGGATTTCGAACCCTTGGCCGCCACCCAGACGGAGCACTCCTTTGACCTTTCGGGCTGTGCGGGAACCGGAGGGTCGTCCTTCGGCCTCGACCGCAATGACCGATGGGTTGGTAAAGATAAACGCTTGCATGGCGCTATCAGCCGCGCCGATGCCGAGCAGCGGCAGTAAGTCAGCGAGGCTCTTTTCCGAAAGCTTTTTGCGCTCTTCGACAAAGCCCCGACATTTCTCCAAGGCAATCCCCGTCAGGGCGTGAATCACTTCGGCAGACGCCGTGCGCAGATTGACCCGGTCGATGGGGCTATCGACAGTGAAAATTTCGCGCAAGGCGGTCGGCGCTGATCCGTTTGCCGGCTGGCTGGTTTCGTCGCTGTAGCCAAAGAAAAGCTCCGGCGTCATTCCCTTGATCCAAAGCAGATCTTCCACACTGTCCAATGGGCCGTTTTTTGCGCTGTACGGGGGCGATAGCGAGGCATAGTAGTCATTCTCGGCGCCGTTGGGGCGGTGCAGATCGTCTGCGTCGCGCCAATCCATAATGGAGTCGACCAAAATGTCTCGCCGGGCCTCATCGAGGCCGAGGTTCGTGAAGATGCGCCGCAAGGTTTCGTCATTGACCCGATTGATATTGATCTTGCCGCTTTCATCGACCAGGCGCACCCGAAACGCTCCCGTGCCGAGATCTTCTTCATGAAACTCGCCGTCGAACGGGTCGTTCTTTTTCGCCTCCGGCGCTTGTGCCGTCTGCGCCGCCGGGCTCTGTTGATTTAAAAAGTTGTAGAGGCCCCGTTCAAAGCCAGCCAAAGCTAAATAATAACCGAGGGTTTCGTCGCTGAAACGTTGCGCCGCGGTCGCTTCTTCACGCGCCGACGTGCTGAACTCGAAAGCGACGACGAAAAGAAAAATAAAAATCCACAATACGGCGATCAGGGCGACCCCGTCCTGATCGCCGAGCGGCGCTCGCGCCAACCAGAGACTGATTTTTTTCTTCATGGCGCAAGCACCGTCATCATCACCGGAAATATCCAGCGCACCGGCTTGCCCTGATCGTCCAAATACGTCAGTCGCACGGCGCGCGGCAGGACCCGCCGTTCACGGCCGTCCCAGCGCTCTTCCCAGGTTTCTTCGTCCGCCTGCGGGTCCAAATAAGCCAAGCGCAGTTCTTTGATACCGTCTTGCAAAATCACGCTGTAGCTCTGTCCCGGGGAGTCCGCCTGATCGCCGATCCGGACAGGCGTGGTTTCTTCCAGCTTTAAAAGTATTCGACCATGAGCGTCGTCGTCCGCGGCAATTTGAATCTTGGCCATGCCGCGCCCGCCCATGCCTTGCGAATACGCCGAGACAAACGTCACGCTGTCGGTCTCGCCTTGAAAAAACGTCGTGAGCTCTTGCGCCGACTCTTTATAAGGGAACGCGGAGCGAATATAGGTACCGACGAGATCGCCAATCGAGCGCTGTTTCTGGTTTCGGGTAGCATTGGCCTGCGATTTCTCGACCGCGTTGTGACCGAGGGCAAACACGCTATAAAGAATCCCGCCCATGAGAGCGAAAATCGTCAGCGCCAAAACAACTTCGATGAGAGTGAAACCGTCTGGCCTAGCGCTCACGCCGACCGAGGACACGCCGGTTTTTTGCCTTTCGGCCCAACGCAGGATTCTCATGGGTTAGTTTTCTTGCCGAGACGGTAAGTCTTCAGGTCGATAAGTCGCTCACGCCGGCCATCCAACCGGTATAACTCGAGCGCGACTTCCTTCAGCTCCCAAGTCTTCGCTAAATCCAAGGACAATGGGTCGCGGACGGTTTGAACTTGAGCTTGCCACCGGCCGTTGGCGCCGAACGTGCCGCTTTCAACACCCTGCGGCAATTTTTTTCGCGCCAACAATTCGTCCATCACCCGGGCGCCGTCCGCGGCCGATTCCGTGCGCACCGCGCTGCGCGCATCCAGGCGCAGGCCCAGGGAGAAAATTTGCAACAACGTCACCACGCCCAAGCCGAGAATGGTGAGCGCGACCAAGACTTCGATCAGAGTGAATCCGCGGCTGGTTTGCCGATTGAAGCGCATGGTCAGTTGGCGCGCGCGACTTCGATCCGGCCGGTGAGAGCTTCCAAGCGAATTACATAGGAAATAGATTTTTCGCCGTCGGCAAGAACAATTTCACCGCCCAAACCGCTACCGTTCGGGTAAAAGTAAAATCTTTTGCTGTCGCGATCGACGGCCTCACCGCCTTCGACGGAAATGAACCTTACCTCCCCCGGCAGGCGCACTTCTCTGGAGCGGGCAACGCGATAACTGTTTTGCGGTAAATTGACCACGAGCTGCTGCGCTTCGCCGTCGAATAAAGCGCGGCTCCTCAGGTCACGCGCGGCCGCCGCCAAGCCGAGAGCCGAGGTTCGCACCTCGCGTTCTTGGAGTCCCCGAGCGATGTTGGGCAGCACGATGAGCATGCTGACGCCGATCAGGAGCAGCACCAAGACCAGCTCGAGGAGCGAGAAGCCGCGCTTACCTTTCCCAGCTCGTAACATCACGATTATTGCTATCGCCGCCCGGCACGCCGTCGGCGCCGTAGGAAATGATATCGTAGGGGCCATGGTCGCCGGGACTCTTGTAGATGTAAGGCTTGCCCCAGGGATCCGGTGGAACTTCTTTTTTGAGGTAGGGTCCGTCCCATCGGTCGACTCCGCCGGGCTTTTGATTGAGCGCGGCAAGTCCTTCCTGCGACGACGGATAGCGGCCGACATCGAGACGAAACGTGTCGAGAGCGGTGCCCAGCAGCTCGATCTGCGCTTTGGCCGCCTTAGCCGTGGCTTTTTCTTCTTGCCTGATGAACTGCGGTACCACCAGACCGGCGAGCAAGGCGATAATCGTCACCACGATCAACAGCTCGATCAAGGTGAAGCCCTGGGTATTTCTTAGTGCTTTTTTAGAATGGCAAATCATTGATACTAAAAATCGCCAGCAGCATCGAGATGACCACCACGCCGACGATCAGTCCCATGACTAAAATCAAGGCCGGCTCCAATAATGCAGTTAATCTTTTGGTCGTTCGTTTGACTTCTTGATCGTAATAATTGGCGATCTCGGCGAGCATGGCGTCCAGTTTACCCGTTTCCTCTCCCACCGCAATCATATTCAAGGCCAATGGCGGGAAAAGCCCGCTCTCGCTCAACGGTCGCGCCATGCCTTTGCCCTCGCGCACGCGCACCTGCACCTGGGTGATCGCGCGCGCCAGCAAGCGGTTGCCGATGACGCCTTGCACGGTCCCCAGCGACTCCAGCAAGGGCACGCCGCCTTTCATCAACGCCGAAAGGGTGCGCGCGAAACGGGCGGTCTCGAACTTACGCACCAGTTCGCCCAACAACCACGAGCGCAGACAGAAACGATCCCACTCGGCTTTTCCCTCAGGCGTGCGGATATAATAGATCGCCGCGGCAACCATGCCGACTACGACTAAGAGAATGATCCAACCGTACTGCGACAGGGTTAAGCTCAAGTTAATAACCAGTTTGGTGATCAACGGCAGAGATTTGTTTACGTCTCTAAAGATCGCCGAAAAGCGCGGTATGACGAAGACAAACATCACAATCAGCGACAAGCCGGCCGCGCTCGCCAGTATCGCTGGGTAGATCAAGGCGGATTTGACTTCTTCCTTGAGCGCGAGCGTGCTTTCCAAGTATTCCGTCAGATAACGGAGCACGCCTTCCAAAATCCCGCCGGCTTCACCGGCGCGGATCATGTTTACGTAGATTTTCGGAAACACGTCGGGATGCTCGCCCATCGAAGCGGCTAAAGATTTCCCGGCACGCACCGCTTCGACCAGCGAGCGCAAAATCTTGCTCAACTCGCCGCCCTCGACCAGTCCGCCGAGGATCGATAGGCTGCGGTCGAGAGGCAGACCGGCGCTGAGCAACGTGCCGAGCTCGCGGGTAAACTGCAGGAGCTGTTGCTGGCTGACCTTGCGTCGAGCCGGCAACAGCGGCTGGCGCACCTTGCCGACCGCGCGCTCGCTCGGCAGCGCGATGCGCAGCGGGACACAGCCCATCTCACGCAAACGCAAAATCACGCCTTGCTCGGCGTCCGCTTCGATCACGCCGTCGACGACTTTCCCAGCCTGATCGGCGGCGCGATATTGGAAAAAAGCCATCTCTCAGCCCTACCGTTGGCTCCCGCCCTTTTTGGATTGTCGAATTTGAAGTTTTAGATTCTTCGCGAGGTGTTCAAGCGAGCCAAAGTCAAAATCCCAACCTCAATTGATCTAAGCTTCTTCTTCTCTCGTCACTCGTAACAATTCCGCTAAGGTCGTAACGCCCTGGCGCACTTTATCCCAACCGTCATCACGCAGGAGACGCATCCCTTGCCGCACCGCGAGATTGCGAATCGCGCCGGCATCGGCGCGTTGCACGATCACTTTGCAGATATCCGAACTCGCCGGCAATAGCTCAAATATACCAACTCGTCCCAGGTAGCCGGTACTATTGCAAGCATCGCAGCCCACGGCTTCCCATACGTTCTGAACCGAGGCGCTATTTTGCAACTCCAACTCCGCTGCCGTGACGTTCAAGCCGGCAAACGGAACTTCCTTGCGGCACGCCGGGCAGAGGCGTCGCACCAGTCTTTGCGCCAA
>JBEVIO010000187.1:0-3158 GCA_040510635.1 Binatia bacterium
TAGTTCTGTAAACTACGACTTTGCCACGATGAAACGTTGGGAATAGTCCTCGCTGCGCTCGGAATTGCAAATGACAAATTTCAGATCTCAGAGGTTTTGATCTGAAATCTGCCATTTGAGATCTGGAATGTGCTTCGCGCTCGGCGCGAAGCGCCAGGCACCTTGACAGTCGCACCCAGCGGCGAATAGAGTTCTTCGCAGTTAGCCCGGAGGCACCGCTACGGCGAAGCAAGAACAAGATGCTGTCGATCTCGTTTCGGTCGACGAGTCGAATCCGCTGACGACGAACCGGCTGTGGCAACGATCGCGCAAACTGGTTTCCGACTGGCTCGGCGTTATCGGTATCGTTTCTTTTTTTCTTGGTTGGGAGGTGGCGACCCGCCTCGAAATTCTCAATCCCTTCTATTTTCCGCCCTTCAGCAAAATTATCTTTAAAGGCTACGAACTTTTCGCCAACGGCTCCATTTGGGAGCACCTGTGGTTCAGCCTGACCCATTTCGCAATCGGTCTTACTGTTTCGGTCGTCCTCGGTGTGCTTCTTGGCGTGCCGATGGGTTGGTATAAAAACGTCAGCAAAACGTTCGACCCGCTGCTCTCGGGAATTTATGCCACGCCGCTGATCGCGCTGCTGCCGTTGATTATCATGCTATTCGGTCTCGGCTCGATCTCGAAGATTATTATGACGGTCCTCGCCGCCGTGTTCCCCATCCTCATCAACACGATGGTCGGCATCGCCAACACCGATCACCGGCTGATCACCATGGCGCGTGCTTTCGGCGCGAGGGACAGCCAAATTTTTCTCAAGGTTTCATTGCCGGGCTCGTTGCCTTATATCGTCGCGGGAATACGCGTCGCGCTCGGGCGCGCTTTGGTCTATATCGTGGTCGCCGAGCAATACGGTGCAGCCATGGGCCTTGGTTATCTGAGCTCGGTGGCGGCGCAGCGTTTCCAAATGGCGGCAATGTTCGTACCGATTATCATCATTGCCGGACTCGGCGCCGGCTTGACCGAATTGCTGAAATCGTTAGAGCGGCGTCTGGACAAATGGAAGCCGGAGAAATAATTCGCAACAGGATCGGGAGGAATGGATGAAGCTAGACGCGAAGTATCTGTCATACTTGTTTTTGCTCATCTCGATATTGATGGGGATTCAACCTGACTCGGTGGACGCTCAACTCAAAAAGATGATCGTTGGGCAGGCGGGCGTAAACCCTGGCGCGGGACTGTTCAGTATCGCGGTCAATCAAGGGCTTTATAAAAAGCACGGGCTCGACATCGAAATCATCAAGACCAATACTGCGGCCGCGGTGCAAGCGATGCTCGCCGGCAAGATGCAGATGGCAACGGGAGCGGGCGCCGCCGCTTTCGTTACGGCCACCCTCGAAGGCGCGCCGCCGTTTGTCTTGGTGGCCTCTTGGGTCAATGTCTTTCCTTATAAGATCATGGCGCAGAAAGGCATCCAGAAAGTCGAAGATCTCAAAGGCAAGACCGGTCACGTCGGCGCGCCCTTCGGCACGATCCCCGACACGGCTTTGCGATTTGCTTTGACTCGGCTGAAAATCGATCCCGACAAGGACGTCAAGTTGGTCCAGCATTCGGGCGCCGATCCGGCGAGTATCCTCGCGGCGATGGAAAAAGGCGAGTTGCAGTTCGGCATTCTCGCGCCGCCTTTTGATCTGATCGCGGAGAAGCGCGGCTACACGATGCTGCTCGCGCTGCCCGGCTTGGGAATCCCCTGGCAGCAAAACGGCGAGCTGGTGCCGGCTTCGTATCTAAAAAGCAACCGCGACAACGTCCTGCGCCTGCTCAGGGCAACCGCCGAGGCGGAAAAGTTTTATTTCGATCAGAAAGAAAAAACCATCGAGATCATGACCGAATACTTGGGCCGGCCGCGCGACGAAACCGAATACGCCTACAACCAGTTCAAGCGCTGGACCGACCGCATCCCACGACCGCAGGTCGACACAATCAAAACGACGCTCGAAGCGATCAAGAAAAATACCCCCAAAGCGGCAACCGCCAACGCCGCGTCGTTCGTTGACACGAGCCTCGTCGATCAGTTGGTGAAGGAAGGCTACTACAAGTAAATGCCGGGCGGCTGCGAGGATCGAAGGTAGAGTATCGAGGATTGTGACTCTTCGATCTTCTATCCTCGATTCGCCCCGTCGCAATTTGACCCAACCTATCGTGAGTGTTAGCATCCCGCGAGGTTTTTGCTGAAGGAGAATTTGATTCGTGAAACTCTATAACTTCGATCTTCTCGCCTATCCCCACGTGCCCAAAGAAGCGCCGCGCACGCCGGTGCCGAGCAGCTTCTTCGATCCGCGCAAAGGCGCGGCGAACTATGCCGAGCATCTGGAAGAGATGGCGTATTGCGAAGAGTTGGGTTTCGACGGCGTCGTTTTCAACGAGCACCACTACAGCGCCTACGGCACGATGCCGTCGCCGAATCTGATCGCGTCGGCGCTCAGCCAAAAGACCAAGAAAATAAAAATCGGTGTGCTCGGTAATATTCTGCCGCTGCGCAACCATCCCGTGCGCGTCGCCGAAGAATACGCGATGATCGACTGCCTGAGTAACGGCCGGCTGATCGCGGGGTTCGTGCGCGGCATTCCTCCGGAATACATCTGGTACGGCGTCAACCCCGCAGAGTCGCGCGGACGATTCCAAGAAGCCTATGACCTGATCATGACCGCGTGGACTGAATCCGTGTGGAGCTTCGAAGGCGAGTTCTTCAAGCTCAAAGACTGCGCGATCTGGCCGCGCCCCGTGCAACAGCCGCACCCGCCGATCTGGATCGCCGCGCGCAGCGCCGAGTCGATCGAATGGTGCGTCAAGCGTCACCTGCCGTGCGCCCAGGTCTATCAAACCACCGGACAGATCGAAGACACCTTCGGCTATTATCGGACGAAGGCGAACGAAGAAGGCTGGAACGCTGCGCCGGACAAATTCATTCTCTGCCGGCATATCTATATCGACGAGACCGAACAGAAGGCGCGCGAATTCGGTGATCCGGCAATGCGCTACTTCTTCACGGTCTTCAATCGCGGCTTCAACGAAGCGATCAACAAGGGCGCGGTGGATCAGAAACTGACGGCTGCTTTAATCAGCGAACGCTCTTTCAGCTATTTCCGCGAAGGCAACCGCGAGCGCCACGA
>JBEVIO010000188.1:0-4513 GCA_040510635.1 Binatia bacterium
GCGACGCCGACGGTGATCAATGCCGGCCTTTCCGGCGCCGATCTCGTGATCCTCGGCCACACTTTGCCGGGCGTCGTCCACGCTATGATCGTCAAGCCGGAGATCAAAAGGGTCGAAGATCTCAAGGGCAAAAAGATCGGCGTCACCACCTTCGGCTCGCTCACCGATTTTCTCGTCCAATTTCATCTGCGCAAGAAAGGCCTCAACCCGCAGCGCGACGTCGCGCTCATCCAGATCGGCGGCGACCCGGAGCGCATCGGCGCGCTCAAGCAAGGCTCCATCGACGCAGCATCGCTGTCGTTTCCCGGCTACGGCATCGCCATAAAAATGGGTTTTCCGATGCTCTGGAACTCCGCAAATGAGATCGACTATCCGTGGATCGAGATCACCACTCGGCGCTCGATCATCCAGAAAGACCGCGAGCTGGTGATGAATTACATGAAGGCCCATTTGGAAGCGACGGCGCTATTCAAGCGCGACCGCGAGTTCGGCAAGAAAGTGATTAAGAAGACGCTGCGCTTGGACAATGAAGAACTGGCCAACGAATCCTACGATCTTTTCGCGAAAGCGTTTCTGCCTGCGCCTTACCCGAACACCGTCGGGATGAAAACCAGCTTCGAGTACGTGTCCGCGACTCGGCCCGAAGTGATGGAGCACAAGCCCGAGGAGTATGTCGACCGAAGCTTTGTCGAAGAACTCGACAAAACGGGATTTATTAAAAAGCTTTACGAAAAGTGACACCGAACGAATCCCGCAAGAAACTCATACCCACGCCAAAATGCATCGATGAATTTTGCATCAAGTAAGTTTATCCTCGCTCTCGCCTTCACCTTAGGCGCGATGGCTTTTGGCGATCGCGCCACAGCGCAGGAAAGGCTGCGGGTGGCCTGGGCTGGCGGCGCGTCCAACGCCACCATTTGGATCGTTCAAGAGAAAGGCTTGCTGAAAAAGCAAGGCGTCAATGCCGAATTCATTTCCGTCAATGCCAGCCCGATGGCGCTGCAGGCGATGATCGCAGGCGAGCTGGATGTAATTGTTACGTCGGTAACCACGCTCGTGAATTCGCGTTTGACCGGCGCTGACGTGGTCATGATCGCTTCGATCGTGCCGACGTTTCCAGCGCATATCGTCACGCCCAAAAACGTCTCGGACATAAAACAGCTCAAAGGCAAAACCGGCGGCGTCGGGCGCGCCGGCACCACGACTGAAATCGGCATGCGCCTCGGACTCACCCGGTCGGGCATCGACCCCAGCACGGATGTGAAACTTGTGCCGGTGGGGGCGACGGCCGACGCGCTCGCGGCGCTTTCAAAAGGAGTCGTCCAATTCAGCATCTTGGTCGAACCCTTCGTTCGCGAGGCGGAAAAACTCGGTTTCAAGTCTCTCGTCGACATCAGTGCGTTGAATATCCCGTTTCACTGGAACGCCGCCCTCACGCGAGAGGCCACGATCCGGTTGAAGGCCCCGTTGATGACCAAGTTTGTACGCGCGTTGGCGGAAGCCATTCACATGTTTAAAACGGATAAAGATTCCACCATGAAGATCATCAGCAAGTTCACCCGAATCACGAATCCCGACAGCCTCGAACGGACTCATCAGGCTTTCGCGAAATTATTGCCCGAAACCCCGTCGCCATCACCGGAAGGCGTGAAGACTTACCTCGACTCCTTGGCCGCAACTCGACCAGAAGCCGCCAAGGTGAATCCAAAAGAGTTTGTCGACTTAAGTTTTGTCCACGAAGTTCAGGCGTCGGGCTTTATTCGGCAAATGTATTCAAAGTGAAATCGAGCGGGCCGAGCGCTTTGCTCAGTTCGAAATCACTTACGGCGGCCGGGCAATGCGAGAGACTGCGATCGTGAGCAGCGCAGCCGCTGAGCGTCGTCAAAACGCCGGCGAGCGCCTTCTTGAAAAATTGTCTTCGCCTAAAATGCATCGTGTGGGCTTAGGAAGAAACGTCACGCGCGCTTGGTCCGATCATTAAAAGCTGCGGCATCACCAAAAACGATTAGGAGCGGTTCAAGAATGAGCGTAGCTGTTAGACCGAAGTGCGGGCGCGAGGGTGGAGAACCGGCTCCCGCCGATCAGGTGGTGGTGGACGATGATGTCAATCGGAAAATCTCCGCTTCTTGGAATAGACTCAAGAGCTCGGCGTCGACCAACCCACGCTTGGCTTCGTCAAAAAGAATATCGAGCGCCAGCTCCGCCGGCACCGCTTTCTTATACGGGCGGTCGGTCGCGGACAGCGCATCATAGATATCCGAGATCGTCATCATCTTGGCTTGAATCGGAATCTCCGGCGCGAATAAATTATTCGGATAGCCGCTGCCATCGAGCTTTTCGTGATGCGCTGACGCGATCGCGGGAATGTTTTTGATCTCCCTGGTCCAGGGAATCTGGCGTAAAAAGTTCAACGTGTGACTCACATGGGACTCGATTTGCGATCGCTCCTGATCGTCCAAATTACCCCGTGAAATCGACAGCAATCGCAGCTCCTGCGCCGAAAGCAAAGGGCGGCGCCGCCCCGCCGAATCGACGAACTGGCGGGCGGCAAACTCACCCAATCGAGCGAAATTGTCCTCGCGCAAAATCGTCGGCTCATTGCATTTCACGATGAATTTAAGAAACTCGTCGAGCTCGTGCACCTGTTCTTCAAGCTCGCGCTCGAATGCCGCGCGGCGCTGGAGAAATGCTTCGCGGCCTTTTTCCAAAAGATAGGCGAGTTTTTGCTCGCTCTGCTCATGCTCCAGGCTCTTGCGCGCGTAGGCGAAGCGCTCCTTCACGATATCGAGTTGCATAGGATAGAGTTTTTTTGCCTTGACCAGGACCTCCTCGCGCACACCGACCTTGCCGAAGTCGTGCAGTAGCGAAGCGTAGCGAATTTCCTTCATCTCTGCGCGGCTAAAACGAATGTCGCGGAACCGGCTTGACACGGCGCGGTCCACGGCTTCCGCCAAGGCCACCGTCAAATCGGCGACCCGGAAGGAGTGGCCGGAGGTTGTCGGATCGCGCGCTTCAATGGCGCTCACCGACGCCCGAACAAAACCTTCGAATAACGTTTCGATGCTTTGATAGAGCCGAATGTTTTCGAGCGCGACGGCTGCCTGACTCGCCAAAGATCTGAGCAGCGCGCGGCATTCTTCAGGGAAAGGAACCACGTTTGCCTCGGTCGGCGGTCGGCCCCCGGCGCCGGGGTCACGCTTGCAGTTGATCAGCTGAATGACGCCGAGGATCTCGCCGCGCGGATCTTTCATGGGCACGACGAGCATCGACTTCGAGCGGTAACCGCTCTCCTCGTCGAACTTGCGATTGAAGGTAAAGGGATAAGACGACGGGATCTGGTAAACGTCCGGGAGATGAACTTCGGCGCCGGTTGACGCTACGTAGCCCGCCAGACTCGTGCGATCCAAAGGCAGGAGAGATTCGCCAAGATACAGTCTCATGCTGTTGTTTTGCGTTGTCTTGAAGCGCAACTGCTTGGTGCCCTGATCATTTTCCTCGACCAAGTAAAGCGACCCCGCGTCGCTATCGGTAATGTCGCAACTTTTTTGCAAAATCAGGTTGAGCAATGATTCGCGGTCGCGTTGCGTTGACAGTGCGATGCCGATCTCGTTCAACTGATCGATCTCGCCCTTGGCGCGGCGAAGGTCTTGTTCGAGTTTCGCTTGGCGACGGCTGCGCGAAAGATTGTCGAACGCCGCGGCGACCATACTCCGAAGCGTTTCCGCGCCCACTGTTCGAGGGAGAATACCAAAGATCGGCACGTCACTCGCGCGAGGCGGCAGAATTGCACCCTCTTCCGAAATGTAAATGAGTCTTGCTTGATCCAGCCCGACGGCTACATGCACGGGGCTGGAGAAAATTCCTGGATCGGAGCCGACGATAACCGTCGGGCCATTGATCTCCTTGGCGAAATCTTCAGCGAGCGGCGCGATCTGGCAAAATAAGCCGTCTCCCTCGAGGAGTCGTGCCACTTCGGGCGCCTGGCAATAAACCATCTGCCGCTCGATCGACGACGAAACCATGGAGGCATCGAACCCATGCGCTTGATGAAGTTTGGCCACAATTCTCCTTTTGTCATCAGCAGTCGCAGGAATTCTCCATGCGCGTCTGCTGTGCCACGATGTTGACGAAAATATCCAAAAACCAGGCACGCCGTCAACACGGCCGAGCATTGTCATCTCGGCCGCAATTGCGACGTCATGTTTGACGATTATTGAGCTTCGGCCTGACAAAAATTCTTACAAAATTCGCGGTGACGATGCGGTGTTAGCGCGGCATAGATCGTGCTCCTCATCCCGCCGTTCGACTTCAACCCGGGTCACGGAGTGGATGCCATGCATATTAGGAACATCGTCAGCTCTTTTCGTCTGCTACTCGTGCTCTCTCTGTTTTTCTTTCCCTCTTCGCTCAGCGCGCAAAACGCCGCCGTAACAATCACCGTCGATGCCAACGCGAGCCGCCGCGCGATCAATCCAAACATTTATGGCGTAGCGCACGCGACGACAGCGCAATT
>JBEVIO010000189.1:0-3224 GCA_040510635.1 Binatia bacterium
AATACCTTCGCCTCGGCGGCGCATCGTTCGTCGAAAGGATCAGGAGCGAGGCTCGCGCAGGGAGATTTCTATGGGACGTCGTAACATCCGAATATATCCAGTTCTTCGAGCTGTCCAAGCATGTGACCCTGGCGCGCTATGCCGGGCCGGATACCCTGAACATCGCGACAAAGCATCGCGATCCCAACGGCACCTGGGTCAGCATCTACGGCGCCATCGCGACGATCGCGTGGAACACCAAGATGGTCAAGCCCACCGAGGCGCCGAAGGACTGGAAAGATCTGCTGGACCCGAGATGGAAAGGAAGGAAAATCGGACTACCCGCGGAGGCCTTCCAGTGGTACGGCGGCATGGTGACCTACCTAGGCGATAAACCCGGGCGCGACTATATGAAAGCTCTCGCCGCGCAAGATCCTCAAACCCAACAGGGCTATACCAACACGTCGAACCTGCTCACGGCGGGCGAATTTCCCGTCGCAATCACGCGGGCGCACCGGATTGAAGACGCGCGCGCCAAAGGCGCGCCGGTGGATTGGTCTATGGACGCCAATCCGATCGTCATCAGTATGCATCCCGTCGGCATTTCGGACCGAGCGGCGCACCCGGCGGCTGCCCGCCTCTTTTACAATTTCCTCACGTCGATCGAAGGCCAGAGTCTATTTACCGACGAAGGCTTCCTGAGTTCCCACAGCGGAGTCAAACCGCGCTTCCCGAGAATGAACCTCGATAATATCAAACATCCAGCGCCGCCAGATCAAAAAGTCAGCGAGCGTATTCAGAGCTGGATCACCGAACATCAGCAAACTTTCCGCATTTCCGTGCGCGGCGGATAGGGAAACACAGCCTCTCACGGATCAGGGATGTGAAATTTGGAATTGCGATTGCTGGCGTTATGCGGAAACTCACGGCAGTTCTTCCAAGAGCCGGCCGTAGCCGCGGATCGGCTCGCGCACGTGAAACTTCCTCTCGACTTCCCAAAGTTTCGCCGCCAGCGCGTAGACAACCGGCACCTGGAGATCTTGTTCGAGAAGCCGGACGATCTTTAGCAAGCGCCAACCCGAACCGAGCATGTAGATCGCGTCCGCGTCGGGGTGTTTGAGAAACGCCTTTTTGGTGTGCTTGTAAATCTCTTCGCCAGACAATCTGCCGACATCTTTGAATGGCACTTTAATGCCTTCCATCGCTTCGACGCGAAATCCCGCATCGGTGAAATAGCGGCTAAAAATCTCATTCATCCGATCGGGAAAATAGGTCACGCCGACAAACTTTTTAATCCCTAGAGCAGTCATTGCCGCGACAGTCGACCGACCCGACGTGCTGATAGGGACCCCATGTTTCGCCTCGAGATCTTTGACGATCCCCTCCTCGCCGTGAAAGCCGTGCACCATCATCGGCGGCGCGCCGCCGATAGAGATCAAGTCCACGCCCAGTCCTGCTAGCTGCGCCGCCTTCTGCTTGTAATCTTCGAGAACGTCGTGAAATTCCTGCTCGGTTCCCGAGCTTATGCCGACGGTAAGGGGGATCACCCCGATGCCATCGGGAAGCAGTTTGATGAACTCTTCCAGCGAACCCGGCCGGTGCGTCGGCTTGATATCGCCGACGACGCCTCTCCAGCTTTCGAACATGGCTCACCTCCGCAGATTCTTTCGCCCTGCATAACGTCTCGCTGCTCGGGCTGTCAACCGCCTCACAAGCGATTGACAGATTGCCAAGCCAATCCCTATAAGACGAGCCTATGTTCACCCGAGTTGTCTGTCTGGTATTGATCGCTGCATTGACCGCCACAGTAACGTGCCCGGCGGCGCAACCGGTCGAAGCCGTACGCGTCGGTATTCCGGGCAAGCTCGTCGACTTCGCGCCGTTCTTCGTCGGAATCAAAACCGGCATTTACCGCAGCGAGGGGCTGGAACCACAGTTTATCGTCATGCGTAGCGGTATCATCTTTCCCGCGCTGCTTTCCGGCGAGCTCGATTACACGACGCTCTATCAATCGGCGATCCGCTCTGCGATCAGCGGCCTACCGGTGCGCGTCATCGCGACGCTCATGACCAAGCAGACTTTTTTTCTTTTTTCCCAACGGGAAATCCGCAGGGTGCAGGATCTCAAGGGCAAACGCATCGCGATCTCGAACTTCGCCAGCTCTACCGACACCAGCGCACGGGCCGCGCTCAAGCACCACGGCCTCGAAGCGATGCGCGATGCGACGCTGATCGCGATGGGCGATACCGGAGTCCGGTTTCAAGCCCTGCTCTCCGGCGCCATCGAAGCGGCGATTCTTACGCCGCCTTACACCGTGATGGCGGAAAAGAAAGGTCTCAACAATTTGGTTTGGCTTGGCGATATCCTCGGCGATGTGCCTTCGAACGGACTGAGCACGACGTTGAAAACGCTGAAGGAAAATTCGGACCAGGTGCACCGAATGCTGCGCGCCTCGGTGCGCAGCATGATCTATACCCGCGAGCACAAACAGGACGTGCTGCCGATATTACTGGAAGAATTTCCCGGCCTGGACGGCGATACACTTGCGGGCACTTTGGATTTCTACGTGAAGGCGATGAGCCGCGATGGACGTGTGGCCGAAGGTGTGGTTCGCGAATTGATCAACGAACAACGCGAATTGTTGAATGTGAAGAATGAAATCTCTTTAAACCAGGTAAGCGATTTTGGTCCACTGCAGCGCGTCATTAAAGAATTGAACTTGAATAAGTGACGGACCGGCCATCGGATCGGTTCGCTCGCCTTGCTTCTCGATTCGCCCTATTCTCAAGTCCAAATCCGACTGGCGCTCAGGCCGACGACGGACGCTGCTAGAACACGCCGGTATCGAGCAAGGAGTAAACAATTTCTTTCAGTGAAGGATCGATCGTATCGAGTCGAGTGACCGGCGGTCCGCCCGCCAAAGACTCGACGATTTCCGGCAGATCTTCCGGCTTGACGCCGGCGTACCAGACTTTTTGCGGATGAACGACGATATTGGGCCCGAAATCGCAGCCGCCGAAGCAAATATACGGCTTCACCTCGGCATCGAGAGATCGCGCCGCGACCTTTTCGGTAAGCTCATTCATGAGTCGTTCCGAGCCGCGGCTCAGGCAGTCGACGTTTTGGCATACGAAGCAAGTTTGTTTCATCAATAATACCCCGCTTTTTGTCCTCTTATTTGATTAACGCAAATAGAAGCGCGAATGCAATATCCGGCCACTCCGCAGCGATTTCACTTCTGCGGC
>JBEVIO010000190.1:0-3987 GCA_040510635.1 Binatia bacterium
CCGGGGGCTTGGATCGTTGGGGCTGGAGATTGCTGCGCCAGGCCGGTCGTTTCTAATCGAGCAGTCCCACGGCGATTGCCGGATCGCGCTCAACGCTTTGGAAGCAGCCGCCGCACTCGCGCAAGCACAAGGCCAAAGGGAGATCGAGCTTGCGCATTTGCAAGAGGCCTTGCAAAAAACTCCGCTCCGTTATGACAAGGGCGGCGACGAGCATTACAATGTAATCTCGGCGTTCATCAAAAGCATGCGTGGTAGCGACCCGGACGCAGCGGTTTATTGGCTGATGCGCATGATCGAGGCCGGCGAAGATCCGCTCTTTATCGCTCGGCGCATGGTGATTTTCGCGGCGGAAGATATTGGCAATGCCGATCCGCAAGCGCTGCAAGTCGCCGTCGCCGCCAAAGACGCTTTTCACTTCATCGGACTTCCCGAGGGACGGATTCCGCTGGCGCAAGCGGTGACCTACCTCGCCAGCGCGCCCAAATCGAATGCGTCCTACCAGGCGATGCTCGCCGCGGCTGAAGACGTACGCCAACATGGCGCCCTGCCGGTCCCGCTGCACCTGCGCAACGCGCCGACGGCTTTGATGCAAGATCTCGGCTACGGCAAAGATTACAAGTATGCGCACGATTACGAAGGCCATTTCGTCGAGCAGGAACATTTGCCAAAGGAGCTGCTCGGCAAAAGCTATTATGCCCCATCGGAGTCGGGGCAGGAAAAGCAAATCAAGGAGCGGCTGAGCGCATGGAAGGAAAAAAAGAAAAACTCAAAACGCTAGCGCGGCCCGTGCCGCGCTATTTACAACTCCGGGTCGCCTATTCCTATTCTTTAACTCCTGCCAGATCCAATAAAAAAACATACGAGAACGCGGTCTCATGATGGCGGCGGAAGCGGCCCGAAGCGCCGCCGTGGCCGGCCTCCATGTTGGTTTTGAGCAGTAAACGATTTTTGTCGGTCTTGAGCTCGCGCAATTTAGCCGCCCATTTGGCCGGCTCCCAATACTGTACCTGGGAATCGTGCAGTCCGCCGGTGATCAGCATGGCGGGATAAGCTTTTCTCTCGATGTTATCGTAGGGCGAGTAAGAGAGCATGTAATCGTAGTATTCTTTTTGATTGGGATCGCCCCACTCGTCGTACTCACCCGTGGTGAGTGGAATCGAAGCGTCGAGCATGGTGGTCACCACGTCGACGAACGGCACTTCGGCGACGATCCCTTTGAACAGATCGGGCCGCATATTGCTGATCGCGCCCATCAATAAACCGCCGGCGCTCCGTCCCATGGCAAACAGCTTCTCGGGCACGGTGAATTTTTCCCGGATAAGAAATTCCGCACAGGCGATAAAATCGCTAAATGTGCTTTTCTTCTTGAGCAGCTTGCCGTCATCGTACCAGCGCCGCCCCATCTCCTGCCCGCCGCGCACGTGCGCGATCGCGTAGACAAAACCGCGGTCGACCAAACTTAGGCGCGGCGACGCGAACGACGCGTCGATGCTGAAGCCGTAAGAGCCGTAGCCGTAGAGCAAAAGCGGATTGTCGCCGTTTCTGACCGTGCCCTTTTTATACAGCAAGGAGATCGGAATTTCCGTGCCATCCGGCGCGGCAGCAAAAAGCCGCTCGGTTGCGTAACGGTCCGGATCGAAGCCGCCGAGCACTTCCTCTTGTTTGAGCAGTGTTTTTTGTCGCGTCGCCATATCATAATCGTAAATCGACAGCGGCGTTTTCATCGACGTGTACTCGAAGCGCATCGTGGTCGTGGCGAACTGCAAATTGACGTTGAGATTGGCCCGGTACGCCGGCTCGTCGAACGCGAGATAATGGCCGGCGTCCCCTGACCACGGCACGACCCGAATTTGCGTGAGCCCGCGGGCGCGTTCTTCCAAAACCAAATGCCCTTGAAACAGCTCGAAATCGCCGAGATAAACATCATTTCGGTGAGGAATAATTTCCTGCCAATGTTCCCTCTCTGGTTTCTCCACCGGCGTCCACATCAAACGAAAGTTTTTCGCGTGATCGTTGGTGCGGATCAGGAACCGATCGTCGAAATGATCGATGTGATATTCGTGCTCGCGCTCGCGCGCCAGAAAGATTTTATATTCGCCGAACGGACGGTCGGCTTCGAGATAACGGTATTCTTGGCTGTTGGTATGCGAAGCAACGATCATCAGGAACTTCTTTGACTTGGTTTTGAAAATATACGCAACAAAGGTCTCGTCGTTCTCTTGGTAGACCAGCTGATCCTCGGCCGGATCGGTGCCGACAACGTGGCGGTAGATTTGATATTGGCGCAGCGTGGTCTCGTCCTGCTTGGCGTAGAATAAAGTCTTGTTGTCGTTCGCCCAGGCGAAATTCTCCGTTACGTTGGGGAGCACATCCGGCAGCATCTCGCCGCTGGTTAGGTTTTTCAGGTAAGCCGTGTGGATGCGCCGCCCCTGCGTGTCGATGGCGTAAGCAAGAATGTCCTGGCCCGAGCTTACCGCCGAGCCGCCGATGGAAAAAAACTCATGCCCTTCAGCCAGCACATTGGCGTCGAGCATGATCTCCTCCGGCTGATCCAGCGCACCGCGCTTGCGCGCATGGATCGGATATTCTTTGCCCTGCTCGTAACGCGTGTAGTAGAAATAGTCGTCGCGCCTGTATGGCACCGACATGTCGGTCTGTTTGAACCGGCCCTTGATCTCTTGAAAAAGCTTTTCCTCGAAATCACCCGTATGCGCCATCTCTTTGGCCGCACGCTCGTTCTCGGCGTTTAGGTACTGAATGGCCTCCGGGTCCTCCCGCTCGCGCAGCCAATGGTAATCATCGACGCGTACATGACCGTGTTTCTCGAGCTTTGTTGGAATCTTTTTGACCATGCGAGCCTCCTCCCAGCCGGCGGACCCGAAGCGGCGATTTTAGATAATTTTGGCAGCGAACTCTAGGACGAGTTCCTGGAGCCACTAAGAAGGTAAGGAGGATAGTGCGGCCCTGCGGCCGCTATTGATATTTTTTGCTTAATTAACCCATTGAAACGACCAGAGTCGGCGCAGGTTTACTTTTGACTTCTTACTTCCTCCACCTCCTCCGCTCTCACCCATCCGACAACCCCATTCTTCGTCTTCACCATTAACCAGAACTCGCCGGCGCTTGAGACTTTGCCGAGCGGGATCAAGTCGTCACCGCGGTCGAGCTTGGCGATGACTTCCGAAAGCGCGTCCTGCTGGCCATGCAGCAAAACTCCATGGCCTTTCGTGCGCAGCATTTTCGGCAAAGGCCTGGCCGGTTCGAGATCCATCGACCCGCCCACCGATCCGCTGCCGCCGCCAGCAGCGATGAGCTTGCGGAAAACATCGACGACTTCACGCGCCGCCCAATCGCGCGTGCCGGATTTCATGCCGATCGCCTGACCATGGGCGTCGATCAAATACGTCGCGGGAATGCCGTAGACACGATAGGAGGCCGATACCCGGCCATCGGTGTCTAGTGGCGCGCGAAAATTGAGGCCGTTGGTTTTCATGTAGCGCTCGACCTGCGCCGCGCTTTCGCGCTGGTTGACGGCGAGTACGGTGAATCCTTGGCCGCCGAATGACCGGCTCAATTGCTCCATCGACGGCATCTCTTCTCGGCACGGTCCGCACCAGGTCGCCCAGAAATTGAGTAGTATTAAATTGCCGCGATTGCCGCTCAAGCTGGCCATGCCGCCCGCACCGTCTCTTAAATTGAAATCCGGCGCGCGCGCAAATGCCGGCTTGGCGAGGCCGATTGACTTGAGCAGCTCATCGGTCGAGGATCCGCCCTTACCTTGCTGTCCAGCCGCAAATCCCGGTGCCAGCACAGCCAAAGCCAGGCAGACAATACTAACTTCTTTGAATTTGTCGATGGTTCTGATCATTGCGTCTCCCAGTTGACACGTCGAATCATTGGCTAGGCTCATATCGAATCCGCGCCGTTCTGTCTAACTTTAGCCGCGCGACGCAATCGCATTGACCGTCGATGTCGCATCGGCTACTC
>JBEVIO010000191.1:0-3222 GCA_040510635.1 Binatia bacterium
AGCGCAGCGCCGCTAATCCGCTCTCTTCAACCTTATGAATTCTTCTTCTGGCAGCGAATCGCCCGCGCAGCCCACTGGCAAAGCTGCTCGGCGTCTTCGAGAATTTCCAGCGGCACTTGATAATAACTCTTGAGAGTTTGTTTGGCGTTGGGTCGAAACGGTTTCATCTTACGCTTGCGATATTCGCTGACGGTCGAATCATCCGTCTTGAAATAAAGCCCGCCTTTGTGGACGATGCCGAAAAAAGTCTCGTCTTGATAAAGGCCATAGCCGCCGAACATCCGCCGCGCCTCGACTTCGGCTAATTCTCCGAGCTGATCCAAAACAAAGTCCTTGAACGAATCATCGTTCTTGTTCATCGCGACAAATTATCGGTTGCGGCTTCGGAACGTTTAGAACGTTTTAAACCAAATTCAATTATCCGATTGCCAACCCGACGACCCCCAACACCATCGCGCACGCCCCGGCCAAGCGCCGACGCGCGTCGCCTTCGCCGAGCAGGCGGGTGCCCATCAGCGTGCCGATCAGAATACTGATCTCGCGCGCCGGTGCGACGTAACTTACCGGCGTAAAGCGCATCGCCGTAAGCACCAGAATATACGCCAGCGGGATCAAGACGGCACAGGCGATCGCTTCGTATTTGTGCTCATGCCATTCCGTCACGGCTTGGTCTGAATATTTCACCGCGAAAGGGGTGAGAAGGATCGCGCGGCCGACGTTGGCGCCCCAGTCCAAAACCAGCGGCGCGATCGCGAAATGGCTCACCGCCTGTTTATCCCACAGCGTGTAAGCGGCGATAAACATGCCGGTGATGAGCGCGTAGACGAGCGCGTCGCGCGTGTCGCTCCGGCGCAAGCGGGTGAGGTTGGTCGTCAAGACCACGGCGCCGCCAATGATCAGCAAGGCGCCGGCGAGCGCCAAAATCGACGGCCGCTCGCCGAGAAAAACAATCGCTGCGAGGCTCGACAGCAGCGGCCCGGTGCCGCGCGCCAGTGGATAGACTAACGATAGATCGCCGACCCGATAGCCCTGGTTGAGCAGCACGAAGTAAGCCGTATGCAGCGCGGCGCTGCCGGCCATGATGCCGATCGTGACAAAGCTAATCTGTATCTGCCAAACTTCGATGATCGTGATCGTCGCTGGGGCATAAAGCAACGCCGATAGAATGGCGACCAACCAAGTAAAGGTGGCGTGCCCGCCGGCGCGCTTGTTGAGGAAATTCCAGGTGGCATGGATGACGGCCGCGGCCAGGATCAACGCCAATGCCGAAATGGTCATGGAAAAAAATCGCCGCCCCGCGCTCTAATCGCCTACCGGAGTAATTGTGTCGCCGATGCGAATGACACCGCCGGTGATGATCTCGGCACGCAGGCCGCCGCGATGGATCAAGCCGCGCAGCGCGCCCTTGCGGCTGAGTTTTTCCAAGTGAGCGCAGGGATCGCAGAGGCGCGTGCCGCGAAGCGTCACGGCGCCGACGGTAAACTGCCGCTCGATGAGATGATTCAAAGCCACGCCCCGGGTGACGAGATTGCGCCGCGCTAGAGCCGCAGCGATTTCGACGCCGTAGTCGCGCTTGAGCGCTTCGATCGCTTCGCTTTCGATCAACGTCACCTCGCGGCCCGAGCCGGGATCATTAGAATACGTTCCAATTCCGGCGAAATAGCGATCTCCTTCGAGACCGCGGCCGGCGACGGCTTGTACCTGATTTAGGGTTTTCATCACCGCCGCGCCTGCTGGCGCGATGTGCAATGAAACCACGAAGCCTACGGCGTTCATGTTTTTTAGTGAATTATTTCTTTTTCGCGACCAACGCCGTGATTTCCGGCGTCTGCATGCCGTCTTTGAGTAAGGCGCACGTACCTTTCTGTAAAATCTCCTGCGCTAGACGCTTCGCGCCGGTGATCGCGGCTTTCATAAAACCCGAGCCGTAGCTCACCCGCGCGACACCCAAATCGTGCAGCTCTTTAATACTCGGCGATTGCGGCCCGGCGAGGATGCTGACCGGCGCTTTCACTTCCTTCGCCACGGTGCCAATCGTTTCAGCGGCATGGAGATTGAGATAAAAAATACAATCCCCGCCAGCCTCGGCGTAGGCATTGCCGCGGCGAATCGCTTCGTCGAGCGCCTTCTTCGGATCGTCGGGCATCACGTGAAACGCATCGACCCGCGCGTTGAGAAAAAACTCGCTGCGGAGTTCGCGCTTTGCATCCATGACAGTTTTTATTTTGCGCAGTTGCTGCGACAGCTCGACCAATCCGCCTTTGCCTTTAGCGGCGCCGTCCTCGAGATTCATGCCGGCCACACCGCGCGCCACCAGCGCGCGCACCGTGTCGCCGACGCCGGCTTCATCGCCGTAACCCCTTTCTCCATCGGCGTTGAATGGCACTGTCACGGCGGCGGCGAAACTGCCGCTGACTTCGATAAACATTTCCCGGCTCATCACCTCGCCGTCGGGATAACCCAGCGCGACGGCGATGCCGCCGCTGGTTCCTTGGATCGCTTTGAATCCCATTTGTTCGAACAGAAGCGCGCTCAAAACATCGTAGGCGCCGGGCATGACGAGTATCTCCGGCGCACGCACAAGCTCGCGGAGCTTGCGGCTTTTGGCATTGGCGGCTGCGATCATTGCATTAGGTATCGGCTCCATCGTGACCTCCAGATATTTTTACAATAGTCGATCGTATCGTACGGCCTAACGGCGGATGGACGCAAGCGCCGGCGCTGGGGTTGGACGCCGATGCGATGGGCCGTTAAAAAATGAATGGAGCTATAATGCGCGCGCGCCGCCGTGCCACTTATCCATGTGCGCGCGTTCGCTTTCGGAAAGCGCCTCGCGGCGGTAGAAGCGCTCGTAGAACTCGCTGTCGAGATGGCAGGCTTGAAAGCCGAGCACCGTGCGAAAAGGCGGCATGTATGCGGGAAAGCGACCGTAGCGAGCGTGAATGTATTCGCAGTAAGCAATGGTCGCGTCGACCGCGCTGGAACTGATTTCCGGGACGGCCTTGGCAATCGCCGCCGGGTCGCGCCAGGCGCCGTGCGCCGCGCCGCCGCGGAACAGGCCGCGCGCGCCAAACTTCGTTTCCACGACCGCGCGCACGGCTGCTTTCATGCTCGGGTAGTACGGCGGACAGTAGGGCTGGAGCAAAATGTCGCCATCCCGCTCCAAGCCCAAAGCATAGCGAATAGCCTGATTGCGACCGAGCAGACGCATCACCTCCCGGG
>JBEVIO010000192.1:0-3181 GCA_040510635.1 Binatia bacterium
ACCGTCGGCAGCATGGGCGCGGCGCTGGTGACTAACGCTGTGCTCGGCGCGACGGGCGTGCAGTACGATATCGACAAGCTGACTTATCTCGGCACGCCCGACAGCGCGCAGCACTACTTGTTTATCACCCATCGCCACGCCGGCCTGGACACTCTGGAAAAACTTCGCTCGACACCGGGCGTGCGGATCGGCGGCCAATCCGTCGGCCATCCGGTTTACATCACCGGACGGCTCTTCGCTTACATACTCGGTTTGAAGGATCCCAAATTCGTCGTCGGTTTCACCGGCCCCGAAATCGATGTAGCCATCGCGCAGAAGGAAGCGGACGCGAGGGTGAATACCGGCGACTCGATTCTGCGCCGCAACCGCGACTGGCTGGACAAAGGACTCATCGACATTCACGCCAGCATAGAAATTCCCAAAGGAGAGCGGCACCCGCGCTTCGCTCAGGTGCCGGATCTGGAAAGTTTCGCCAAATCAGAAAGAGAGAAAAAAATATTGGGAATGTTTCGCGCTTTTCGGCTCGCCGGGCAAAATTTTTTCCTGCCTCCCGGCGTGCCGAAAGACCGCGCGCAAATTCTCATCGAGGCGATGCGAAAAACGCTCGGTGATCCGGAGTTTTCCAAAGAGTATCAGAAACTGTCGAATGAAGTGCCCACGCCGTTGACGGCGGAAGCGCTGGCGAAAGTCATTCGCGAGCTACCGCGTGACGCCGCCACGGTTGAAATTTTTAACAAGCTCGCCGGCGCCGATCCCCTACCGCCAAGGTGAAGCCAAGAATTTTTGATCAGATCAACTCGTTTTGCCAACCGTGGTCACCCCCCGGATCTCTAGCGGAAATTTTCTGCGTGAAAATCGACGTATGATTTCGACTTGCAATTGAAAGAGAAAATCATCGTAACCGGGTGCTATTTTTTTATGGCTTTTAGCGGAAGAGTTTTTCAGCGCGTGTAAGTCTTTGATATTATTTCAAAGGCATAATGGGGCATATATTTTGCTCCGCTCTCCAGAGAAGAAGGAGGTGAATCATGAAACAGCACAAATATTTATTAAGCCTTTTGCTGCTATTTTTTGCGCTCGGATTCGCCGGTTCCGTGGGGGCCCAAGATTCTCCAAGAAAGAATGAAGGAGCGCGGATAGAAGGAAAAGCAGGCGATACCAACTTCGACGTTCAAGTACAGGGCCGGGAATCTCAGCAAAACCGTGCACAAGTAGAACGCAAGGGACCGGAAGGTGAGCGAGGCGTTCCCGGACCTCAAGGACCCGCCGGAGCCCCAGGAGTCCCCGGTCCAGCTGGACCATCCGGTCCGACCGGTGGAACCCCATTGGGCGTCGATCCGACAGTATTATTGATCGGGCTGGGTGTGCTTGCGGTCGTGATCATAGGGATCGTCGCGGCATCACGCGGTCATGATCATTAACCAACAGCGGCCATCGAAGGTTTAAACAGCTTCGGCGGACTTCGACGGGCGGTGCCCCCCACAGTTGTTGCGAAAAACAACTTGCCGTCCGTCTGGGTCTGTCGAAAACTCGTCTACGCCTAAAATAATTTCACATCAGGCGCGCGGTGTCGGCAGGAACTCGCGGCGTCTTTACGGAGCGGTTGTTTAACAACATCTCAAAATATTTGATCGGCACCGATCCCGCGACCGGATCGGCCATGATATCGGCGGAGTCGGTGCCCACTTCTAAGACTTGAAAGCCGTCTTTGCCCAGATCCTCATAGCCGCGCACATAGGCGTCTCGAAAGCCCAAGAGGTGACCAAATTCATGGGCCAATATTCGTGGCGTGATTGCGTGCGGCCCCAACACGATCGCATAACGCTGAACATGCGTGGTCAATGCGCCGGTCGTGAAGATCGCACCGTCACGGGGGAATCTTTGCAGGTGACGCGGGAGATCGATCGGCGCACCGACAGCCGGCACTTCTCCGCCGGCATATAAACTCTTGCTTGGAATATAAGTAATATCGAGTTCGACGCTAAACTCGCGAGCGCCGTCGCGCAATTTCCAGATCGCTTCGATATTGCGTTTCGCAGTCGCGACAAAGTCTCGATCGGCGATGTCCGTGTAAACCGGAACGCGAAAAATCCATTCCTGCGGACGATGTTCCATGGCGACGAACAGGGGCGTTTGAACCCGCCCGATGGCGCTATCGATGCGTCGAGTAAGAAGCGCTTCGCGTCTTTTCAAATTATTCGTTAACCCCGTCAGGCCAGTCAGCGCACGGATCGGCTGAAGCGAAACGATAGACCAGGGTTCGTTCAGATTGCGCAATTCGTCGCGAACTTCTCGGCGTTCGAGCACTTCGTCGTGGAGCTCCGTCTCGCGGTCGTAACCGCCGCGATCGGCGGCAATGGCGGCTTGCCAGAAGCGGTTATATCGGATGTGCGCATCGATGTTTCTTAGTTTCTCGTACAATCGGCGGTAATCAAGCACGAGTCTTTCGAGCTCTCGCCTTCGTTGGGTTTCATTCAGCAGGGTGCTGTATTGCAGCTCGTTTTTTGAACGGGTGAGCTCACGCCGTTCCACAGCAATCAGCCGCTCCGTCCATGGCCAGCTATAGCCGATGGATCGATCGCGCGGCTGTGCTTCCGGCGCGCTGTCTGAGACCAACGGGGGTAAAATTTCATAGCCGGTTTTTATCGGACCGGGTGCTGAAAGAAGGTTCAGCAGGTCTGGAGCGTGGGCGTTCAAAGCGCTGGCGAGAGATTTGTAATAGTCAGCGAGAGATTTGCGATAGGCTTGAAAATTTTCCTCTGCTTCGTTGCCGCGGGTTATGTACGCCGGCGCTGAAGGTGCAGAGCGAAGAACGACCGATGAACCGTAATTCGAATCCAGCAGGTAAATGGCCACGAACCCGATCGCGAAGAACGGCGCTAAGAAAGAGATGGATTTCAGTTTCAGCATTCGAAAATGCTGAGAAGAATACGCTGGATCGGCGCGCTCGGCAAGAAGCGCCGGCGCGACAAGTTGCAATCCGGGCCTTGCATCGTTGGCATACTCACATCGTTCCTTCAATCCGCAATGGAAAAATTAACCGTGCACCCCGCGATCGACGTCGATCTCGTAACCCTTGTCCTGCGAGATGTCGAAAGGGTTTCGATCCGGATCGAAGCCGCGATACTCCGCCATGGGGCGGCTGCTCGGCCGCTGGCTGACGCACCCTTCGGGAAGGGAG
>JBEVIO010000193.1:0-4298 GCA_040510635.1 Binatia bacterium
GAGCGGCTCGTCCAGGAGCAATAAGTCCGGCTCCTTCACCAGCGCCCGCGCTAGCGCGACGCGCTGTTGTTGCCCACCGCTCAGCTGAGTCGCCGGCCGTTCTTCGAAGCCGCCCAGACCAACGAGGTCCAACGCCCGGGCGACCTTGTCGCGCGTCGATTTGACATTCCGCTGTCCCGCTGCTTTCAGGGGAAAGGCGACGTTGTTGAACACGGTGAGATGCGGCCAGATCGCGTAGGATTGAAAAACCATGCCGATGTTTCGCTGATTCGGAACGACGAAAACTCGCTCCCCAAGGTCGAAGACAGCTCGGCCGCGCAAATGAATTTTACCGCCTTGCGGCCGCTCCAGCCCGGCCACGCATCGCAAGGTCGTCGTTTTGCCACAGCCGGAGGGTCCGAGGAGGGTAAAAAACTCGCCTTGCTCGATGGTAAAACTGACATCATCGACGGCATGAACCGAAGCGGCGCCGCGCACGTTAAACTGTTTGATCAGGTTTTGAACATCGAGCATGCAATTTCATCCGCCCATGTCGAGTGAACTTCTTTTCAGGGGATCAGTTCTCGCAGGATCTTCTGTGCCGGCGCGAGAAATTTCGTCATGACTTCTTCTTTGTGCGCGTAGAGGTATTTGACGCCCGGTTTGGGCGCATCATCCGGGCTGACTGCGGGCACGTCGGTGCGCGCGCTCGGCTCACCCCTCGCCTCGGAAATGATTTTCTGGCCGTTGCGGGACAACAACCAATTGATAAAAACTTTCGTGGCGTTGGGATTGGGTGGATTCTTAAAAATCGCCGGACATGAGCCATTGGTTCCCGCCCGCGCGAGCTCGGGAACAAAAAGATCGCCAATGTTCAGTTTTACACCCGCCTCTTTGAAGCGCAATTGCGAATCGGGACTGACGCTCGTCAGCGAGATCGGCCGCGCTTTGCGGACCACCTGTTCGGCGACTTCGACGTTGCCTTTCATCAGCAGCACATCTTGATCGACGAAAAGTTTCTTCAACCCGTCGCGGCCATAGCGTTGAAATACCGCCGCCGCCAACGACTCGCCGGCGCCGCCGACGCGCGGATCGACGGATACCAGCTTGCCCTTGAGTGCGGGGCTCAATAATTCCTCGAAGGATTTTATCTTGAGGTCGGGAAGAACGTCTCGATTAATCGATCCGGTGGATATGGTGTAAAACATGCCGAAGATGTGCTTTTGCTCGACATCGAGAAAACGATCTTTGATGCCGCCGATCCACGCCGAATCGCTTAGCACTTCGGGTAAGCTCATATAATCCCAGAGGGACTCCAAGCCGCCCTTGTTCTTTAAATCGAATATCTCGGCGCCCGGTCCGAAGGTATAAACATCCCAAAGAAACATTTTGGCGCTTTGCTCCTTGGCAACTCTGAGGGGGAACGCCGGCAAGGCCGCCGCGGTGATTTCGAGGGTAATTCCGGGATACGCGTCTTCGAAACCTTTCTTGAAAGCGAGAGCAAACTCACGGCGCGGCGGGCAGGCGCATTTGACCACACCCTCGCGCTTGGCCGCCTCCAGGGTGGCATTCCAATCGGCAGCCGGTTTGGTTTGAGCGAGAGCCGGTGTTCCGAGGAACGTAAAAATCAAAAGAGCGCTCAACTGACAGGTAATCGGTTTATTCATTCGGGTTTTCCTTAGAGCGACACTCTACGCGACGACATCCCAGGCAGCGATTTTCAGCGCCCGTAGAGCGCACGCGCAGCGATTGCTTTTCGAACTCTTCAAGATTTGTAAGTCTCACGATATAAGACGCTGTACCACCATACTATTGGGAGTGCCTTTTCATTGTCAAGGATTTCGCTGGGAGACTGTTCCCGCAGCGATTCAGCAGGGCTCGTGTGCTCTTAGTAACGCGCGTTTCGCGGAACGAGACTAGCCTTGTGGGCGCTGAAAAAAACATTGGTTCTTGACACTCGGAAAGTTGTTCGACTAACTTATGAAACTAGATCTTGCGATGTGAGACCGATATTAAAGCGCTTGAGCGGTTTGCAACCTGATGCGCCGACAGTCTTGTCTTCACTGCTGTGAAAGGTTGCCGCGAAATGAGAACCTGGAGGAATGATGCCCATAGAAAAAGAGCCGGAAGGGAAATATGTTAGCGCGAAGGATCTGAAGCTTCATTATCACGAATTCGGTAGCGGCTTCCCGGTTATGTGCATTCACGGCGCGGGTCCCGGCGCGTCGGGATGGAGCAACTTCAAAGGAAACGTCGATGCATTTGCGAAGCAATACCGTACGATCCTCTTCGACATGCCACAATTCGGGAAATCGGATAAGCCGGTGATTAAAGATCAGCGCCTGACATTCCTCGCTGATGTGCTCGATGCGTTCATGGCGGCGATGGGTATTGAAAAAGCGCATTTTATCGGCAATTCCATGGGCGGCCAGGCGGTGCTCAAGCTCGCCGTCGATCATCCGAGTCGAGTCGACAAGGTGGTTGTGATCGGCAGCGGCGTGATCAAGGCGGGAAGCATATTCCAACCGATGCCCTTGGAAGGGATCAGAAACATCGCCAACTATTATAAGGAGGGCGGTCCATCCATCGCGAAAATGCGCCAGCTGCTGGAAAGTTTAGTGAGCAACAAATCTCTTATTACTGACGATCTAGTCCAAGAGCGCTTCGAAGCGAGCAACGATCCGGAATTGATCGCGCTCGCCAAGCATGGCGCGCCGGGGACCGAGGATCTATATTTTGACTTGCTTAAAGTGAAGGCCAAGACGCTGGTCGTGTGGGGACAGGATGATCGCGCCGGCGCGCTCGATGTCGGGTTGTTCATGCTGCGCCGCCTTGCCGATGCGCGCATGCATATCTTTCCGCGCTGCGGTCATTGGGCGCACGTGGAACACCGCGACGAGTTCAATCATCTGGTGCTCAATTTTTTTCAGAACGCGTAATGTCTACGGTAAAGCCAAGTATGGCTCGTGCTCCGATTCAGAGCGCTTCGTCAGCGCTCACGAAAGACCGTGAAATATGGGTCAAGCGAGCGTGGCGTGAGATCGACGAGAGAAAGCTTGCCGAGCTCAACCGCATGATGGCGAGTATCCCGAGTCCGACCGGCGAGGAAGGACAACTCGCTCGAGCGGTCGTCGATGTCATGAATACAAGCGGCGTCGGTGCCTACTATCAGCAGATAGATGGCGCTCAAGGCAATGCCATCGGCAGGATCGAGGGACAAGGAGACGGCGTCGATCTTTTGCTTTATGCGCCCTTGGACACCGCGTTTTCAACCGACCCGGACGAAGAATGTCCGTGGATCGGCGATCGGTTGCCGGAAGAGATGACGACGAACGCTTATATCCGAGACGGCGACGTTGTCGGCATGGGCGCGGAAAATCCCAAGGGATATGCGGCTTGCGTGGTTGCCGCGGCACAGGCAATCAAAGCCGCCGCCGTGCCGTTGCAAGGTTCGCTGTTAGTAGGATTGGGAGCGGGTGGGATGCCGACGAACCGGCGGCCGTCGTCGCAAAAGTTCAATGCCGGTCAAGGCGCCGGTTGTGCTTTCATGCTTGAACAGGGCGTGCGCGGAGATTTTGCGATCATCGCCAAACCCGGTTGGTCCGTCGCTTGGGAAGAGGTCGGATTATGTTGGTTCAAAGTGATCGTGAGAGGAGATTTGAATTACACTGGCGTACGCCATGTCGTGAAAGGTAGAAATCCCATTGTTCACGCCGCCAAAGTAATAGGGTTGTTGGAAGAGTGGTTTGCGGAATATACGGAAAAAAACACTTCCGGGCTGGTGGCGCCGCAGGGATCGATCAACGCCATCCAAGCGGGTTGGACCCATAAACCTGCGTTCGTGCCAGCGGCGTGTCATTTTTTTGTCGATCTCAGAATAAGTCCGCGGGTAAGTCCCGTGGAGGCGAAGCGCCAGTTTGGTGAAGCCATCGAAAGAATCGTCAAAGCTAATCCGGACCTGTCGGTGGGGTGGGAAATGATTCTCAGCATCCCCGGCAGTTTCACCGATCCCCATAACTGGATTATCCAATCATGCATGCGGGCGTGGGAATTCGTCGAAAGCAAAAAACACGCGCCCCGGACCAAAACCAGCGGCGCCACCGACGCCAATATTTTGCGTGCCGCGGGGATCCCCACCGCACGTCTCGGCATGCCCCGTCTAAAAAGCGGCAACGAGTCTCAGCGCAGCGTGTTCTCGATGGAGACCAGCAACGTTGCCGGGATGAAACAACTGACGAAGTGTTTGGTGTACGCAGCCCTCGACACCTGTACGCGCGAGCGACAAGAAGTTCTCCAATCGATGGCGGAGAAGCGGTCAT
>JBEVIO010000194.1:0-3956 GCA_040510635.1 Binatia bacterium
GATCGTGACGGAGACCATTTTCAGCATGGATGGCGACGAGGCGCCGTTAACGGGAATCGTCGAGCTCGCCAAGAAATACGACGCCTGGGTGATGGTCGACGAAGCGCATGCGACCGGTATTTTCGGAGCGAGCGGCGCAGGCGTCGTCGCCAAGTTGGGACTGGCCGATCGCGTTCTCGTGCAAATGGGCACCCTCGGAAAAGCGCTCGGCGGTTTCGGCGCTTACGTCGCCGGCAGTCGCGCGCTGCGCGAGCTGTTGATCAACCGCTGTCGCAGTTTCATATTTACCACAGCGCTGCCGCCGGCGATCATGGCGACGGCTATAGCGGCGATCGATCTGGTGGAGCGCGAACCGGAGCGACGCGAGGCCCTGTGGGACAACTGCCGCCTACTTGCGGATGGCCTGAGAAAAATAGGTTTCTCGCTCGGTGAAAATCAGAGCCCGATATTGCCTCTGATCATCGGCGACGCGAAGAATTGCATGCGGCTGTCCGAGCAACTGCTGGAGCGAGGAGTTTTCGCTCAGGGGATTCGCCCGCCGACCGTGCCGGCAGGAACCTCGCGCCTGCGCATCACTTTGATGGCGACGCACACACGCGAGCACATTGAAAAAGCGCTCGAGGCTTTCGAGGACCTGAAGAAACAGGCATGACCCCTGATCACGACAAACTGAAACAGCTCGACCATAGCTATCTTTGGCACCCGTTTACGCAGATGCAAGAATGGCTGGGCGAAGAGCCGTGCATCATCAGCCGCGCCGACGGCAATTTCTTGATCGATGTTCAAGGCCGAAAATATTTGGACGGCGTCTCTTCGCTTTGGTGTAATGTTCATGGTCATCGCAAAAAAGAGCTCGACGACGCGCTCCGCGCGCAGCTCGAGCGAATTTCCCATTCGACGTTTCTCGGCTTGAGCCATGTGCCGGGAATTCAGCTCGCGGAAAAATTGATCGGCATCGCGCCGAAGGGCTTGCGGCGAGTGTTTTACTCCGACAGCGGCGCCACCGCCGTCGAGATCGCGATGAAGATGGCAGTGCAATATTGGCAACTCAAAGGGGAAAAACAGCGCACGCGAATCGCTTCGCTGGCGGATTCCTATCACGGCGACACGGTGGGCTCGATGAGCCTCGGTTATTCGGAAACGTTTCACCGCTTTTACAAAGACCTGCTCTTTCCGGTGCTGCGCCTTACGCCGCCGCATGTGTTCCGTTATTACCAGCACATGAGCGCGGCTGGCGCTCTCGATGCCGCCGTCAACGAAGCAGAAGAGAAGCTCGCCGCAGACAAAGATACTTTGGCTGCGTTGATCATGGAGCCGCTCATGCAAGGGGCGGCGGGCATGTGGGCGCAGCCGGCCGGTTATGTTCAAGCATTGCATGACATCTGCCGGCGCCACGGCGTTCTTTTCGTTCTTGATGAAGTGGCGACGGGTTTCGGCCGGACCGGCAAGATGTTTGCCTGCGAGCACGCGAACCTATCCCCGGATCTACTCTGCTTGGCGAAGGGCATCACCGGCGGTTATCTGCCTCTGGCGGCGACCTTGAGCACGGAGGAAATTTTTTCGGCTTTTCTGGGCGAGTATAAAGAATTCAAAACTTTCTTTCACGGCCATACTTACACGGGCAATCCGCTCGGCTGCGCCGTCGCGAGCGCGAATTTGGCATTGTTTGAAGGAGAAAACACGATCGAAAACATGCAACCGAGGATCGAGTATTTGCGCACGCGGCTGCGCGAGGAGTTCCTTTCATTGCCTCACGTCAGCGACGTGCGCCAATGGGGTTACATGGTCGGCATCGAATTGGTGCAAGACAAAAGCAGCGCTAAAAATTATCGGCCGGAAGAGAGAATCGGCTACAGGGTCATTCTTGAAGCGCGCAGGCGCGGTGTCATGATCCGGCCGTTGGGTGACGTCATCATCTTGATGCCGCCCTTGTCGATTTCCGACGGCGAGCTCACGGCGCTGCTAGATGTGGTTCACGACTCGATTGGCGCCGTGACGGAAAACTAATGGGTCGCGGGTTATTTATAACCGGCACCGACACCGGTGTCGGCAAAACTTTTGTAGCAACCGGTTTAGCGATGCTGCTGCGCGATCTCGGCTACCGCGTCGGCGTGATGAAGCCGGCGGAAACCGGTTGTGCAGAAAGAAACGGGCATTTGGTGGCAGAAGACGCCGAGCGATTAAAAGCCGCATCCGGTTGCGCCGCCGCCATCGAAAAAATCTGCCCTTATCGATTGCCCGAGCCCCTGGCGCCGAGCATCGCCGCGGAAAAGGCAGGGGTGCGGATCGACATCGATCATCTGCGCGCCGTTTTTGAAGAGATCAGCGCGCAGCACGACATTACCATCGTCGAGGGAGCGGGCGGCTTGATGGTACCGCTCCTGCCGAGCTATACGTTCGCCGACTTCGCGCGTGTCTTGAAACTGCCGATCTTGGTCGTGGCTGCGAATAAACTTGGCGTGATCAACCATTTGTTGCTCACTTTGGAACATGCAGGCTGCAAAGGTCTCACCGTGCTCGGTTACGTGCTCAATCGCGTTGCACAGGAAGGCTCCCTTGCCGCTGATACCAACCGCGAGGTCTTGGCGAATCTGACGGGCGTTCCCTGTCTCGGCGAGTTGCCGTTTGTTCCGGCGGCTGAAAGCCTAAATGGTTTCCTGATCGACTTGTTCGAGAGAGAATTTGCGCTCGGCTTAATGGAACCGGTTCTCTTGCGTCCAGGAGCGCAATAGTCGACCGACTTAAATGGATATCGAAGTGCTATGAAGATTCGCTGTTTGTTTGGAATAATCATGATACTTGCGTGCTATTTGGCGCAAAGTCCGACTGATGCCGCCGACAAGGTTATTCTTTCTTACAGCAGCCGAAGTTACGCCTTCCTGCCGGCTCAAGTGGCGGTGGCACGGGGTTTCTTCAAGGACGAAAATCTCGAACCCCTGCTGATCCAAATGCGCAGCCAAGTCACCGTGCCGGCGCTGATCAGTGGCGAAGTGAACTATACTTTAAGTTTCGGCAATATTATCGGCAGCGCGATGCAAGGCATGCCGTTCAAAATTCTTGCGGTTTTGACAGACAAGCCGCTGCACAGCATCATCGCTCGTCCGGAAATCAAAACCATCAGCGACCTGCGCGGCAAGAAAATTGGCACGCAACGGATTGGCGGCTCAGACCATCTCGCGGCCGAAGCGATCCTTCAAGCCAAAGGGCTCGATCTTAAAGACGTTCAGTTTGTTACGCTGGGGGGCGACGAACCGGTGCGCGTGGAAATCTTGAAAAAAGGACTCGTCGACGCGGTTTGTTCCGTGCCGCCCGGCCCGGTCCGTCTGGCGCGCGAAGGATACAATATTCTCGGCGGACCGAAGGATTTGAAAATCGGCAATCCTATCTCTGCCGTCGCAGTTACGGATACTCGCCTCAAGACCAATCGCGATGAGGCAAAAAAGGTTTTACGTGCGGTGTTGCGCGGTCTGCGCTTCATGCACGAGCGCAAAGAAGAAACGATTCAGATCATGGCTCATTGGCTGAGCCAAACCCCCGACGTGGCCAGAGACTCTTATGACTCGATTCTCCCGTCATTCAGTCTCGACGGCAGCACCGTCGACAAGACTTTCGAATTCGCGATCGAATCGCGCAAAGCGACGGTGCGAGCGGACAAGGCTATCCCGCTGTCTCAGGTGAGGGACTTGTCGCTGTTGAGAGAGATCCAAAAGGAATCACGTTGAGCGGCTCAATTCGATTCATCCACGTAGCGCCGGGTGGCTCGCCTGTTTTATTACGCTAGTCCGTTCCAAAGCGTCGTAATCCCGGCATCATCACCCAACATCCCAGGGTCAGCAATCCGCCGAGGACGCAGCCAAAAAGAAGGGAGCCTGGCGCGCCGAGGAGGGAAGCCATGAAGCCTATTTCGGCGGCTCCTACCGAGTTTGCGCCCTGAGAAAACATGTTGAAAACCGAAA